>DATLMQ010000114.1:0-3460 GCA_035537215.1 Acidobacteriaceae bacterium | reverse complement strand
CACCTCGATGAGGTCGAAAAACTTGCCGGCATCGATGTCTTTGCAGGCCGAGCATTCGCCGCAAGGTGTGGCTGTGACCCCCCGCTCGCAGTTCAAGCACTTGGCGAGGATGCGGGCGATGGTGGTTTTGCCGATGCCGCGGTGACCCGAGAAGATGTAGCCGTGGGCGATGCGGTTCTGGGCGAGGGCGTTGAGCAGGGTGCGGGTGACGTGGTCCTGGCCGACGACGTCGGAGAAGCGGGTGGGGCGGTATTTGCGGGCTAGGACCTGATAGGGCATCGGGGGGACGGACGGGCCGGGTGGCTCGAAGGTTGATTGTATCTTCCGGGGGTGTGCGGGGCTGTGGAGGGCGGGGGGGGGGCGGCTCCGGCGGGGTGAGGCTGCAAGGCTGTACCGGCCCAGGAGTGCGGGAGGATCGCGGAGAGGTGAACTGGTGTGAGAGCTGCCGTTGTCGTGGGCGCGTGTTTCAGGGGCGCGGATTCTCTCGACTTTTGGGGAGGCGCGGACGTCCAATCCCGCATTACGAGCCTGGCAGGTGTTCGCGGGTCGACGCAGAGCAGAGGTGTACGACGATGGACAGGCGGCAGTTCAGTGCGTTGCTGGCGGCGATGGGGATCGGGGTGCGGACAGGGGCGATGGCGGCGGAGAGAGTGCCGGAGGAGCTGAGGCTTTCACGGAACGGGTGGATGCCGAACAATGAGCGGCTGCCGGTGCTGCTGTACCGTGGGGCGTTTGCGGTGAGCGGAAATGTGGTCGCCGCGATGGAGCCGGTGTTTGAGCGCAATCAATGGCCGGCGCAGTGGAGGAACGGGGTGTACGACTATCATCACTTCCACTCGACCGCGCACGAGGTGCTGGGGTTTGCGGCGGGGTGGGCGCGGCTGATGCTGGGCGGCGAGGGTGGGCACGAGGTGCGGGTGGAGGCTGGGGATGTCGCCGTGCTGCCGGCGGGAACGGGGCACTGCAGGCTGGAGGCGAGCGCGGATTTTCTGGTGATCGGGGCGTATCCGGAGGGGCAGTCGTGGGATATCTGTCGGAGTGCGCCGGATGCGGCCGCGATGGAGCGGATGAAGAAGCTCAGGTTTCCGGGGTGCGATCCGGTTAGCGGCAAGGGTGGGCCGCTGGTGCAGGCGTGGAAGGTGGGGTAGAGGGGCAGAGCGGGATGCGTTCCGCGCGGTTGGATCAGGACGCGGTGGAAGCGGCCTCAGCCTTCTGATTAGCGAGCATCTCGAGGATGGTGCTGTCGACGGCGTACGTGATCAAGGTTCCGCAGGAAGGGCAGTCGGCGGTGTGCAAGCCGTGTTCGTTGGAGATCTCGTTTTCGATGGGAAAGGACCGCAGGCATTCGGTGCAGGTGGCGATGAGGTAGTCGGGGCTGCGCCGGTTGATCCAGAGCGGAGCACGCACTTCCTTGGGCAGGGGCGGAAGGAGGGGGTACTGGCTGTAGAGTTCTCGCATTTTGGCGACCAGATCCTCGGGTCTGTACTTGCCCTTCTGGAAGAAGGCGTTCATAAGCAAGCCGGAGGTCTGGAGATTGACGATGAACTCTCCGCTGATGACGATGACGGCGATCTGGGGAAAGCGGCGGCGGATGATGGAGAGCAGCTCGAAGCCGGACATGTTGGGCATGCGGAGGTCGGAGATGATGATCTCGGGCGGGGTCTCACGCAGAAGGCGAAGGGCCTCAAAGCCGTCACCGGCGGTGCGGCAGGCGAAGCCGCTGGCCGTGAGAATGGCGGTCATGGTCTGGAGCAGGAGAGGTTCGTCGTCGACGATAAGAACGCGGGGCGCGAAGTCCTGGGACATGCTTCTGGCTCTCCTCGGTGAGCACGATGCGTGTGGGGAGCGATGGGGTAGTGTGATGAGTCTAGCCGAAGCTGGGGCTGCACGTGATGGCGCGGAAGGGGGAGCGGATCAGACGCGAATGTTGCGGCGGGGGGAGGATTTGCGTTTGGCGAGGCGGGCGCGGCGCTTGAGTTCGGCGTCGGAGAACATGGTGCGGCGGCAGCCGGGGGCGCCGCAGAAGCAGTCGGCGTTGTCTTCGTCGGAGTCGTAGAGGTTGTACTCGTAGACGAGCTCTTCGCCGGCGGCGATGTCGCGGATGGCGCGGATGAAGATGCGGGAGTCGGCCTCCTCGGTTTCGCAGTTGGGAGCGCAGGAGTGGTTGATGAACATGGCGGCACCGAAGCCGTCGATGACCTCACCTTTGTCGCCGAAGCCGAAGAGGTAGGTGACGGGACGGCCGGAGTAGCGCTCGTCGGCGAGCTCTTTGGGGATGCGGGGGCCGTCGTACTCGAGGATGCGGCGGCCGCGGGCGATGGGGTCGAGGGTGTAGCAGCCGGCGGCGTGGATGGCGGAGGAGCGGATGAGGAGCCGCGGCGAGGTGGAGGCGGGGCGGGAGCGGCTGCGGGCGGCGCTGGGGCTCGGCATAGGGCGAAGTATAGCAACGGGAGGGATGGTGCACGGAAGCCGGGAGCATGTCGTCTAATGGGTGTATGGCGCGGCTTGGATTAGGGATGTTGCCGGTATGCGTGATGATGGCGGCGTGGGCCGCGGGAGCGGGTGCGCAGACGCCGCCGGGGCAGAAGGATCCCTGGAAGCAGACGCCTGAGGGACGTGCGGCGGCGCCGCCGACGGGGCCGGCGAACTGTTCGGGGTCGATCACGATGGGGGACGGGAAGACGGAGAAGGTGTCCGACTGCCCGTCGCCGAATGCGGCGCCGAACCCGCTGGCGCCGGGGGCGGCGAAGCAGTTTCCGTATCCGGGAGAAGCGGGGACGGGAGGCGCGACGTCTGAGCCGCAGAAGGCTCCGGGTGCGAATGCGCCGGAAGGGCAGCAGCCCGGGGCGGGGGCGAACGATACGGCGGGCAAGCGGTTTCCGTATCCGGGGGAGGAGCCGGGAGAGGGATCGGGAGCGCGGCCGGCGGCTCCGGATGCGGGGGCGTCCTCTTCCTCGTCCTCGGGCGCGGATGGAATTCGGGATGCGGGGAGCACAGGGGAGAGCAGCTCGGGCGAGAGTAGCTCGTCGAGTTCTTCCAGTTCGTCGAGCGGTGGGGGAGCGGCTGGGGAGACAGGTGGGGACGCAGCGAATGTGCCGACACGGGCCGGCCGCAGGCGAGTGCCGGCGACTCCGCGGCAGACGCCTACGCAGCGGGAGCTGGAGGATCTGCAGGTCGCGGGGTTTTATCAAAATGGAGGGAACTTCCACGGGGCGTATCTGCGGGCGAGCGATGCGGTGTCGATTGCGGCGGACGATCCGGATGCGCACCTGGCGCTGGCCGAGGCGGCGCGCAAGCTGGGCAAGCTGGACGAGGCCGAGCAGCACTACCGGAGGTGCCTGGAGCTGGATCCCGTGACGAAGACGCGGAAGGTGGCGGAACGGGCGCTGAAGGAGATGACCGGAGGGGGGTAGCGGAGCGGCGGCTGCGGGGCTGGCCAAGGGGTAGCGGTTGTCTGGTT
>DATLMQ010000113.1:0-8901 GCA_035537215.1 Acidobacteriaceae bacterium | reverse complement strand
ACTGGCTCACTGGCTCACTGGCTCACTGGCTCACTGGCTCACTGATTTGCTTGCATAACGGGACTACGGGTTGCTCCTTCAGTGGCTCACAACCTGCTACTGGCATCCAGCTCGTTGCCGGCCCTATTGCCGCAGCTCCACCATCGTCGCGCCCTGGCCGCCCTCGTTGTACGGTGGCTCCGTCACGCCAACCACGTGCGGATGCTTGCGCAGCAGCTCCCGCAGCGTCCGCCGCAGCACGCCCATCCCCACCCCGTGCACCACGCGAATCCGCGGCAGCCCCGCCAGAAACGCGCGCTCCACAAACTTCTCCACCTCCGCCTCGGCCTCGTCCGCCGTGCGCCCGATCACATTGATCTCCGAGCTCATCAGCTCGTCCTCCCCCGTGCTCGTCGACAGCGTGATCCCACCGCCGCGCCGCCGCAGGCTCTCTGCCGGCGGCTCATGCACCGGCGTCACCTCCGCCACATCGCTGCGCGGCACCCTCGTCTTCATCGTGCCAAAGCTCACCTCCAGCGCCTCGCCGTCGATCACCCGCACCACGCGCCCCTCGCGATTCAGCGACCGCAGCCGCACCAGGTCGCCCACCTGCGGCTCCCTCGGCCCCTTCTTCTTCGCCGCTGGCCCTCCCGCCGCGTCCGCCGTCGTATGCTCGGCCACCGTCGTCTGAAACTGCTCTGAGAACTCCCTCCGCAGCCGCGCAATCCGCAGCGCCGAATCCTTCGCAATCTTCTGCGCGATCGTCTTGTCGTCGATCGCCTTCACCGTGTCCCGCAGCTGTGCCTCGAAGTCCTTGATCAGCTCCGCCAGCTGCCGCTCCAGCTCCCGCGTCCGCGCCTGCTGCTCCTTGCGCCCCTCCTGCTGCACAAAGTCCCGCTCCCGCTGCAGCTTCCTCGCCGTCTCCGCGTTCTCCGCCCGCTCCGCCGTTGCCGCGCTCAACTGCGCATGCAGCTCATCGAGAAACCTCCCGATGTCCGCCTGCTGCGTCGTCATCTGCGCCCGCGCATCCGCCACAATCGCCGGATCCAACCCCAGCCGCGCCGCGATATTCAACCCCGCCGAAGCCCCCGGAACCCCCAGCCGCAGCTCATACGTCGGCGCCAGCGTCGCCTCATCGAACCCCACCGCCGCGTTCAGCACGCCCGCATGCTTCGCCGCATACACCTTCAGCGACGTCAGGTGCGTCGTGATCAAGCTCCACGCCCGCCGCTCCAGAAAGTGCCCCGCCACCGCCACCGCCAGCGCCGCCCCCTCCTCCGGATCCGTCGCCGATCCCAGCTCATCCAACAGCACCAGCGACCGCTCATCCGCCACCCGCGAGATCCGGTCCAGGTTCACCACGTGCGCCGAAAACGTCGACAGGTTCTGCTCGATCGACTGCGCATCCCCGATATCCGCATAGATCGCCGTAAACAGCGGCAGCCGCGCCCGGCTCGCCGGCACCGGAACCCCCGCCTGCGCCATGATCGCCAGCAGCCCCGCCGTCTTCAGCGACACCGTCTTTCCGCCGGTGTTCGGTCCGCTCACAATCATCTGCCGCTGCCCCTCGCCCAGCCGCAGCGTCAGCGGAACCACCCTCCCCCCCGACTCCCGCATCCGCAGCTCCAGCAGCGGATGCCGTCCCCCGACGATCTCCATCTCCTCCCCGCCCGCATCCAGCCCCAGCGCCAGATCCTCTGCCGCATTCGCCTCGGCCGCCTTCGCAAACACCGGCCGCACGCAGTCCAGCTCCTCCGCAAACCGGGCCACGCCCTGGTGCGCATCCACCTCCGCCAGGATCGCCGCCCCCAGCATCAGCGCCTCGCGCTCCCCCGCCACCGCCCGCGTCATCTCCACCAGGATCCGGTGAATCTCCGCCTGCTCATCGTCCAGCAGCCGGCTCAGCTCGTTGTTCTGCTCCACCGTCTCCATCGGCTCCACATACACCGTCTGCCCCGTCGAGCTCGACCCATGCAGAATCCCGCGCACCTTGCGCTTGAACTCCGCCTTCACCGGAATCACAAACCGCTCCCCGCGCACCGTAATCAGATCGTTCTGCGTCGACCCGCCCTCACTCAAACTCGCCAGCGCCTTGCGCAGACTCTCCTCGATCACCCGATGCTGCCGCGCCAGCGCCCGCCGAATCCGCCCCAGCTCCGGCGACGCATCGTCCGCCAGGCTCCCATCCGGCTCAATCTTCCCCCGCAGCACCCGCAGCAGATTTCCCAGCGCATGCCCCAGCAGCGGAGCCGACAGCTCCTCGATCCCCGGCCACGCCCCCCGCACCGCCTCCGGAGGCTCCGCCACCGTCTCCCTCCACGCCTCCACCCGCTCCGCATGCCCCAGCACCGCCAGCAGCTCCGCCGGCTCCAGCGCCGAGCCCTCGATCCGAGCCTTGTCCAGCAGCTCCTCCGGATCCATCACCCCGCGAAAGTCGAACGCCGCCCCTCCCGCCACCAGCCGCCGCATCTCCGCCGTCCGCTGCTGCTGCCGCCCGATCCATACCGGATCCGCACTCGGCTCCAGCCCCCGCACCCGCGCCCTCCCCAGCTCCGACCGCGCCCCCGCCGCCAGCCGTTCGCGCAGCGGCTCCCACTGCAGCGCCGCGCCGCCGCGCTCCGTCAGGGATCCCGGCACTGCGGGCTCGTAGAACGACACTTCAGAGGAGGGATTCAACGTTTCCGGCACAGCTCCATTAGAGCCGATTCCCACCCGTTGCGATGCGGGCACATCATCCGTTCACCGCGCCGCTTCCCCGCGCGTCCATGGCCCGTCCATTGCTAAGATGATCTCTGTGACGACACCCGCCCGGCTCGTCCCCTTCGGTCGCGCCGCGATCACGGGGCTGGCCCTTCTCCTCTCCACCCTGGGTCCCCTCCGCGCGCAGACGCCCCCTCCGGCCCTGCCCGCCTCCTCCGCTTCCCAGCCGTCCGTTTCCCAGTCCCCTGCAGCCCAGTCCCCCGCAAGCAAGTCCCCTGCAACCCAGACCCCCGCGGGCCAGGCCCCCGCCGCCGGTGCCCCAGCGGCCCAGCAGCCCGCCGACCCCGGCCTCGTCTCCCGCGACCCCAACGCGCCCCCGACCTCCACCCGCCCGGTCGTCTCCCGCGAGGTCAACCTCGTCTTCACCGTCACCGATCATCGCGGTCACTTCGTCACCGGGCTCCAGCAGCAGAACTTCGGCCTGCTCGACGACGGCCGCCCCCCCGCCCGCGTCCTCAACTTCAAACAGCAGACCAATCTCCCCCTGCGCGTCGGCCTCATGCTCGACACCTCCACCTCCATCCGCCAGCGCTTTCAGTTCGAGCAGCAGGCCGCCACCGACTTCCTCCTCCAGGTCCTCCGCCCCGAAGACCGCGCCTTTGTCGAAGGCTTCGACGTCGAAATCCAGATCTCCCAGGACTTCACCAACCGCATCGACTTGCTCGACACCGGCATCCGCAAGCTCCGCCCCGGCGGCGGCACCGCGCTCTTTGACTCCCTCTACAAGACCTGCCGCGACCAGATGCTCACCCTCAAGCAGAACGGCGCCGTCCGTAAAGCCGTCGTCCTCGTCTCCGACGGCGACGACGACTACAGCCGCGCCCTCGAGTCCGACGCCATCAAAATGTGCCAGCGCGCCGAGACCACCATCTACACCATCTCCACCAACTACGGCCCCAGCAAAGACAAGGGCGACGACGTCCTCAAGCAGATCTCCGACGCCACCGGTGGCGAATCCTTCTTCCCCACCGCCCTCGAGCAGGTCTCCACCGGCTTCCACAGCATCGAAGAGGCTCTCCGCAGCCAGTACTCACTGGTCTACGTCCCCGCCGACTTCCGCCAGGACGGCAGCTTCCGCACCATCTACCTCCAGGCCCTCGACCCCCGCTACGCCGTCCGCGCCCGCAAAGGCTACTTCGCCCCCAGCGTCCCCCAGTAAACCGCACGGCAAACCTTCGCCACCCAGGCGCTCCCCGGCCGCCCCAAACCCCAAATCCCAAACCCCAAATCCCTGATCCACCCCAGATCCCTGATCCACCCCAACGCCGGATTAGCAGCGGGCTTCAGCCCGCTGACTTCCACGCCCCTCACAAATCCGGGCTTTAGCCCGGGCCCGCCGCCACCGCAAATCCCCCATCCACCACAGATCCCGGATTAGCAGCGGGCTTCAGCCCGCTGACTTCCGCGCCCCTCACAAATCCGGGCTTTAGCCCGGGCCCCGCCACCGAACGCCCATCCTGCCCTGAGCAAAGCGAAGGGGAAGGTCCCCGCACCCACTCGGGCCTTTCCTAACCACCCGCTCCACACCCGTCATCTCGACCGGAGGCCGAAGGCCGCAGCGGAAGAAATCGCGGTCCCCGGCCAGCCTGCTGGCTGGGACCCCGCACAACTTCCCCCCGGAAACCGCGTCTGAAGAAGATGTGAGGTCCGCGATGATCCTGCGTCTGTTCGGTCTGGCCGCCCTGTCCTGCCTGCTCGCCGGAGTCGCCCGCGCCCAGCAGCCCCCCGGCGTCGCCGAAGCCCTCGCCGGCATCACCTCGGCCCCGTCCACCCACACCGCCGTCACCTTCGACCGCGACATGCTCGGCAGCATCCTCGGCGAGCGCCCCGTCGCCGCCCTCAACGGCGTCACCGTCGAAAGCTTCCGCTTCCACGAGCCCGCCTTCTACATCCCCGAGAACATGGCCGCCCTCCAGGCCGACTTCGACGCCGCCGGCTGGAAGCACCTCGTCGAGGCCGGCGTCGACCCCCGCGCCTCCGCCACCCCTGACAAACCCGTTACCGACATGTGGTTCCATATGCACGGTGCCGAGATCGACGGCCTCACCGTCCTCATCCGCGCCCCCCGCCAGATGAACGTCATCGAGGTCTCCGGCCTGCTCCGCCCGCTCGACCTCATCCACCTCGGCGGCCACTTCGGCATCCCCAAGGTCGACCCCGGCACCGTCATGGTCCCGGCCCCTCCGGGCCACTGAAAACGCTCGGCCTCGGGCCTCGCTGAACCCGAAATCCAGGCCCGGGGGCTTGACGCAGCCCGTACAATAGATCTGTAGGCAACGCTCGCCCGGCACACCGCCGGGCCTCTCGCTTTAAGCCTCCGAAGGGCAGACCTGGGGGCACTCCAAGGCCGCTCCCGCGCTCCTAAGTCCGGACCTAAGTCCCATCGATGGAAGACTTTGTGCAATAAAGTACGGGGGGAGGGGGGGGTACTCGCTACCAGCCGTACCGCTCCACCTCTCCGAGCAGCATCAGCTTCCGTTCCGGCGGCAAAAAGCTGGCCTCCACCGAGTTCGCGGCCAGCTCCCGCAGCGAGTCCAGGGGAAATTCAAACGCCTCGTGCGCCAGCACATACTCGTCCAGCAGGGTCGCCCCAAAGAACGGCGGATCGTCCGAGTTCAGCGTCACCATCAGCCCCTCCTCGAAGTACCGCCGCACCGGATGCTCGTGCAGCGCCGGACAGCATCCCGTCTTCAGGTTGGAGGTCACGTTCAGCTCCAGCGGAATCTGCCGCTCCGCCAGCACCTCGATCAGGTCCTGGTCCTCCTGCGCCGAGAGCGCATGCCCGATCCGCTCCGCCCCGATGTTCAGCGCCGCCCATATGCTCTGCGGCCCCACCGACTCCCCCGCATGACACGTCAGGTGCAGCCCCGCCGCCTTGGCCTCCGCATAGATCTCCCGGAACTCCTGCGCCGGCCCGCGCGCCTCGTCCCCCCCGATCCCGATCCCGACCACGCTCGGATACTGCCCCTGCAGCTCCGCGGCCTTGCGGAACACCCGCGCACACTCCTCCACCCCGAAGTGCCGCACAGCGTCGATGATCCACAGCAGCGACACCCCGAAGTCCCGCTCCCCGCGCACGCGCCCCCGCTCGATGGCCGCCATCACCTCATCCACATCCATCCGCCCGAACCGGTACAGGATCCCCAGCGAGATATACACCTCCGCATGCCGAACCCCCTGCCCCCCTAAATCCCGCAACATGGCATACGTCACCGTCTCGTAGTCGGCCGGTGTGTGCAGCCGCTCCGTCACGGCCTTGAAGCTCATCAGAAAGCTGGGAAAATCGTGATAACGATAGACCTCGCTTGCCTGCGCCGCCGTCAGCGGCGCGGGGTCATTGATGCACGATAAATCCAGCAGGGTCGCGGGCGTGATCGAGCCTTCAAGATGAAGATGGAGTTCGGCTTTTGGCAGGCCGCGAAGCCACTCCATGGGGTCCGGCTTTTCTCCGCCCTTGCGTGTGCGTAGCATCCTCACAGTCTACAAACAGCGTCCGGTCCAGCGGTTGAATCGTCTGCTGAAAGGCATTCCGCAGAAGGAGATACCGGCGCGAAGCTGCGGTGCGAAGCGGGTAACGCCCGAACTTCGTCTCCCCCGCGGCGTTCGTGAACGCGAATACCGTGACGCTGAAGCAGGTTTCACGCGCAAAGCAAGGCAGACGATGCGCTCATCGTAATGGCAAAGGCATGCGGTAGTCCCCGGTCCCACCGGGTGTACCGCATGCCTTTGTGCGTCAAATCACAACCTGAGCAGAGGGGCTGGTGAGGCCTCAGCTACGGCTTCGCCGGTCGCCGCCACCGAAGATCTGCAGCAGGGCGATGAAGATATTCAGCGCGTCGAGGTAGATGCTGAGCGCCATCTGTACGGGGCTGAGGCCCAACGCACCATCGCGCAGCCGCATGAAGTCCACCAGCAGCAGGACGCTGAAGATGGCCAGGCTGGCCCAGGCATAGAGGCCGGGGCTGATGAAGTGCACGAACATGCTGAGCACGCCGAGGACGACGAGCCCAAGCAGCGCTGCCAGAGCGTAGTTGGCGACGCGGCGGTAGTCGAAGCGGACAATCTGCGCGATCGCTCCCATGGCGAACATGCCTACAGCTGTAGTCAGGGCCGCTTCAAAGACGACGCTTTCGCCACCCGGCATGTGCAGGTAGGCCTTCAGGAGCGGGCCGATCTCGACGCCCATGAGGATGGTGAAGGCGTAGAAGAGCACGAGGGCCAGGGCGGGTGAGCGGCGGGAGGCGGCGCTGATCGCGAAGATCAGGCCGAAGTTCAGGATGAACAGCATGAAGACGCTGATTCCGCCCATCAGAGCGGGCGCAATATAGGCTCCAAAGGCTGTGAACAGAAACCCTATGGTGGTGATCCACAAGACTTTACTGAGCAGGCTAGCCGTCGACCGGCTATCGATAATCCGTACACCTTGTGTGGCGTCGATGGTTCTCATTGCAGGCGGGGTCCCTCGGGCCCTTAGTGTATTAGACGCAGGTTTTTCCCTGAGGTCGCAGGGTGGGACGGGGGACTCCAGAGCAAATTCGAGTGTGTTTTTAAGTGCTTTTAACGACAAATTGAGTGCTTTTAAGGTGTTTTAAACGCATTTTGACGTGCACTAGTTTTCGTGAGTCGGGAGGGGGAGGACTTCGCCCCAGCGGATGCGGACGGGAGAGCCTTCGGCGAGCAGCAGGTGGACGGGCGGGCGGCCGGTGAGCGAGGCGAAGTCCGGGCCGTAGAGGGAGGCAAAGTCGCAGGCGATGCGGTGCTGGAGGATGGGGAAGAGCTGCCAGCGGGGATGCTCGACGCCGTACTCGGCCGTGGAACCGTCCGGCCGGCGGGTGTAGCCCCAGTAGTGCTCGGTGATGAACTCCTCGAGGGAGCCGGGGGGCATGGGCTGGGGACGGTCGAGGGCGCGGACGGCGAGGGACTGCCAGAGGCGGTGGTGCTTCCAGCTGTAGGTGATCTCGACGTGGTCGGGGTTCTCGGCGGAGCGCGCCCAGAGGTGGTCGGTGGGAGCGGTGGTGTAGGGCTCGCCGTAGAGGCCGCGGGCGATGAGGGTGATGGCGGGGCTGGCGACGATTTCGCTGAGGAAGACGACGCCCCGGCGGAAGGTGCCGTCGGGGAGAGTACGGCGGACGTAGAAGCGGAGGTTTACCTCTTCAAAGCTGGTGTGCAGCGGAACGGAGAGGCCGAAGATGCGGACGCGGTCGAAGAGAAAGCCGACCAGCGAGACGAAGCAGCGCGGGGAGGCCGAGGGGGTGGGCTGGAAGAGGTCGAGCTCGACGCCGTAGGGGAGGTGGGAGAGGAGGAGCTCCGGGGGGACCTCGTACTGGGCCATGATCAGCTTGCGCCACTCGGCGGTGAGGAAGGTGAACATCGGGGAGCCCTCGTGCGTTCTCGACAGGGTACAGGGTCGGGTTGCTCTCTGGCGGTATCGGCGAGGTTGCGCTTGCAGTGGACGGGGGAGCGTGTAGATAGTGGAACGGCGAGGTATTGGACGACCTATGGTGCAACCGTTGCTTGTGGCGAAGAGTGGGGATGTGGAGTTGCAGCTTTTGCCGGGGATGGCGAATCGGCATGGGCTGGTGGCCGGGGCTACGGGAACGGGAAAGACGGTGACGCTGGAGGTGATGGCGGAGGCGTTCAGCCGGATTGGTGTGCCGGTGTTTGCGGCGGATGTGAAGGGAGACCTGAGCGGGATTGCGGCGGCAGGAGCGTCCAGCGCGAAGCTGGAGGCTCGGGTGAAGCAGCTGGGGCTGGAGCCGTGGAGCTTTGCCGGGTGCCCGGTGACGTTCTGGGATGTGTTTGGGGAAGAGGGCACGCCCTTGCGGACGACGGTGTCGGAGATAGGGCCGCTGATGTTTGCGCGCATCCTGAACCTGAACGATACGCAGACGGCGGTGCTGACGCTGGTGTTCAAGATTGCGGACGACCAGGGACTGCTGCTGCTGGACCTGAAGGACCTGAAGGCGATGCTGAACGCGGTAGGGGAGAACGCGAAGAGCTATCAGACCGAGTACGGGAACATGTCGACGGCGAGCCTGGGGGCGATTCAGCGGGGGCTGGTGGCGCTGGAGCAGCAGGGGGCGGACAAGTTTCTGGGGGAACCGGCGCTGAACCTGGACGACCTGTTGCAGACCGTGGACGGCAAGGGCGTGGTGAACCTGC
>DATLMQ010000112.1:0-16250 GCA_035537215.1 Acidobacteriaceae bacterium | reverse complement strand
TTCGACGAAGCGACAAACCCTAGCGCGTCCGGTCCATACTTGCCTTTGATCTCCGTCCACCGGTCATAGATCAGGTCCAGCGCCTCTTCCCACTCAATCTCCACAAACGTGTTGCCGGCACGCTTCAGCGGCTTGCGCAGGCGCTCTTTCGAGTTCACATAATCCCACCCGAACTTTCCCTTCACACACGTCGAAATGCCGTTCGCCGGCCCATGCGCAGGCTCCACCTTCAGAATGTGGCGATCGCGCGTCCAGATATCGAACGCGCACCCTACACCGCAGTACGTGCAGACCGTCTTCGTCCGCTTGATGCGCTGATGCCGCATCTCCGCCTCGCACTCGCTCAGCGCCAGAATCGGCGGATATCCGGTCGAAGGCTCCACCCCCTTCACCGCCTCGATCATCTCGTCCAGCACCTTCGCCGGCAGCGACGTCAGGTACCCGGCATGCCCCACCATGCCCTTCTCCATCAATGCATTGCACGGACACACCGTCACACAGTGCCCACAGCTCACGCAGCTTGATCCATCAATCTGCTCGCCTCCGTCCCACATCACCCGCGGGATCTCCCGGCTCCAGTCGATGGTCAGTGTCTCGTTCACCTGCACGTTCTGGCATGCCTCCACGCACCGCCCGCATAGAATGCACTGATCCGGGTCATACCTGTAGAACGGATTGGAGTGATCCTGCGGGTAAGGCTTGTGGCGAAACTCACGCACCTGGTGCTTCACCGCGAGCTCGCCTGTCGCGTTGTGCACCGTGCAGTTCTGATTGTTGTTGTCGCAGACAGTACAGTACAGATCGTGATTCTGAAGTATCCGGTCGAACGCCTCCCGTTGCGCCACGTCGGCGCGGTCGGATCTCGAATGCACCGTCTGCCCGGCCGCCACTCTCGTCTCGCAGGACCGCACTAGCTCGCCGTTCACCTCGACCATACAGGTGTCGCATGACCCGATCGCTCCCATCGGCGGCAGATAACAGACCTGCGGCGGACTCGTTCGGCCATGCATCGCCGTGAGCCTGTTGATCGCCTCAATCAGCGGCTCACCCACTTCTGCGGCCACGGCCTGGCCGTCTATCGTGATCGTCGTATCCGGCACAAAGGCGACAGGCGTGTTCAGCAGCGGCTTTGCATGATGTTTCGCGTGGTCCATGACGCCTAGGATGCCGTGCCGAACTCTCCCGTTGCGACGTATCCTATGGTCCAGCAGGGGGTATGTGAGCGCGTGAAAGCGCAGGGCCGTGTCCGCATCGGTATCTCCGGCTGGCGCTATGCCGGCTGGCGCGGGGTCTTCTACCCGCCGAAACTCCCCCAGCGCCGGGAGCTCGAATTCGCCGCCACCCGCTTTCCCACCGTAGAAATCAACGGCACCTTCTACTCTCTGCAGCGCCCGCAGTATTTCCGCGATTGGTCCGCCGCAACCCCGCCGGACTTCGTCTTCGCCATCAAGGGATCGCGCTTCCTCACCCATATGCTCAAGCTGCGAAACGCACATGAGCCCCTGGCCAACTTCTTCGCCAATGGCCTGCTGGAGCTCGGCCCCAAGTTCGGCCCCGTCCTCTGGCAGTTTCCCCCGCAGCTGCGCTTTGAACGCTCCCGCTTCGCCGACTTCTTCGCCCTTCTCCCCCGCACCCACGGCGCCGCGGCATCGCTCGCCAGGCTCCATGGTCCCCGGCTCGAAGGCCGGGTCACCATCGACGCCTGTGGCGTTCCGGCCCACACTCCCATCCGCCACTGCATGGAGATCCGCGACGAAAGCTTCGCCACCGACGCCTTCATCGAGCTCCTCCGTGAGCACGACATCGGCCTCGTCGTCGCCGACACCGTCTCCTGGCCTCTGCTCATGGACGTGACTTCGGACTTCGTCTACTGCCGCCTGCACGGCTCCGAAGAACTGTACGCCAGCGGCTACGGCCATGAAGCCCTGGAGATCTGGGCCGACCGCGTGGCGGCCTGGGCCACCGGCACGAAAGCGTCAGGCCGACGCGCCTGTCAGCAGGAAGCCGACGCCCGGCCCCGCGATGTCTATGTCTATTTCGACAATGACGCCAAGGTCCGCGCCCCATTCGACGCGCAGGACCTGCAGGCCAAGGTAGATCAGCGCCTCAACTGCTAGCGCTCACCGAACCCTGACACCCGCTACTCCGCGCCCCAGCGCCGGAACACCAGCGACCCATTCGTTCCACCGAAACCGAAGCTGTTCGACAAGATGTAGTCGATCTTCGCCGCTTGCGGCTTATTGCGAACATAGTTCAGCCGGCACACCGGGTCCACGTTCTCCAGGTTCATCGTCGGGGGCGCAATCTGGTGCTGCATCGCAAGGATCGAAATCCCCGCCTCCAGCCCTCCGGCCCCGCCCAGCAGGTGTCCCGTCATCGACTTGGTCGAGCTCACCAGCAGTTCGTGATTCTGTGCCCGTTCACCGAAAACATTCTCAATCGCCTTGGACTCCAATGCATCGCCCAGCGGAGTGGATGTCGCATGGGCGTTCACATAGTCGATCTTGTCCGGTTCGAGCCCCGCCACCCTCAGCGCGTGCTTCATCGAGCGGAAACAGCCTTCGCCCTCCGGTGCCATACCCGTCATGTGGAAGGCGTCCGCGCTCATCCCGTAGCCCAGAACCTCGGCCAGGATATTGGCGCCGCGCGCCTGAGCGAACCCAAGCTCTTCCAGAATAAGGATGCCCGCGCCTTCGCCCACCACGAACCCATCGCGGTCCTTGTCCCACGGCCGGCACGCATGCGTCGGATCATCGTTGCGGGTCGAGAGCGCTTTCATCGCGGCAAATCCGCCCACGCCCATCGGCGTGATCGCCGCCTCCGCACCGCCTGCGATCATCGCGTTCGCATCGCCCCGCTGGATAATCCGGAACGCATCTCCGATGGAGTGGGCCGAAGTCGTGCACGCTGTCGCCGTCGCCTCATTCGGGCCCTTGGCTCCGTAACGGATGGAGACGTGTCCCGCCGCCAGGTTCACGATCGAACCCGGGATGAAAAACGGAGAGATGCGCCGGGGTCCGCCGTTCATCAGGGCCGTGTGTTCACGCTCGATCACATCGAAGCCGCCAATGCCCGAGCCAATGTGCACACCAATATCGTCCGCGTTCTCCGGCGTGATCCGCAGGCCGGAGTGCTTCATGGCCTCGTCTGCTGCCGCCAGCGCGAAGTGGATGAAGCGGCCCATTTTGCGGGCCTCCTTCTTGTCCACGAACTTGTGCGGATCAAAGTTTTTGACCTCGGCGGCAAAGCGAACGGAATGGCCCGTCAGATCAAAACTCTTGATCTCGGCCATACCGCTCCGGCCCGCCATCAGGCCTTCCCATACCTCCGCCGCCGTGTTGCCGACCCCGCACAACAGACCGAGGCCGGTGACGACAACGCGTCGCTGCTCCATGCCTTACTTTTCCTTTTGGTGCTTCTCGATGTAGTCCGTTGCGTCCTTCACGGTCTTGATCTTCTCGGCATCCTCGTCCGGAATCTGGATGTCAAAAGCCTCCTCGAACTGCATCACCAGTTCGACGACGTCGAGCGAATCCGCGCCCAGGTCCTCCTGAAAGCTCGCGCCCGGGGTCACCTCGGCCTCATCCACCTGAAGCTGCTCGACAATAATTTGTTTCACCTTCTCGTCTACTGCTGCCATCTTCCAATCTCCTGTGGTGGCTTCTGAACTCGGGATCCGCCTGGACCGCTCATTCGCTCAATGCCCCAGTGTGCAAGCATACTGGCGCTCCCCGGCAGTGTAAAGGAAACCGGCACTCCTCCAGCACCGCCCCGCGTCCGCTGAGCGCCCTCTCTCGTCTCCGGCATCGCCCCCGCCGAAGGTCGTAGAGCCTTTTGCAACTTTCGTCACGTCACTGTCCGCTCGTGGGATAGATCGCTCCTGCGCTCCCGCCCGACAATCCACACCGGCGCAAATGTCGCCAAAAACCTTATCTGTACGGGTTCTCGCAGTAAAAAACCGGTTTTGTGTGCAGGCTTCCACTCACTAGCATGGCCGCGCATCGACACAGCACTCCCACAGGAGTGTCAATCAAAAAGGAGGAGTACAGCGTTGGCTAACAGGCTCTGCAGGAATTGTGGCTCAGGACGGATCCGTCGCGTGAATCGAAAGGGCTGGGCGCAGATGAAGCTGCTCCCCCTGCTCGGCATCTTCCCCTGGGAGTGCATCATGTGTCGCAGCCGCATCTTCTACCGCGATGACGGCTGTCGCGTTCCGTCCGGCGCCTTCCCTGCAAGAATGTAGCGCCAGCCATTCTCAGTCCATCGCCGCAGCAGTTCCGGTTCTCGGCTAGGGACTCGCCCCCCGCCGCACGGCCCGTGTCTACTCGTCCGCCTCCGCGGCCAGCATCGGCAGCATACCGTTCAGCGGAAGCGACGGGTCTGACTCTTGATCGACCTCCGCCACATCCCGCAGCTTCCGGTTGATGACGCGCGTCCGTGTGTTCAGTTCCCCGATCGTCTTCTGCACCCGCCCCACATCGTTCTCCATCTTTTCCATCAGATTGCCGAACTTCCCGAACTCCGTACGTGCCGCCCCCAGCACGTTCCAAACCTCGTCACCCTTCTTCTGCAGGTTCAGCATCCGGAACCCGAACTGGAAGCTCGTCAGCAGCGCATATAGATTCGACGGCCCGGCCACCATCACCTTGCAGTTCAGGTGTAGCTCGCTCTGCAGCCCATCCCGCCGCAGCACCTCCGCATACAGGCTCTCCGTGGGCAGAAACATGATCGCGTACGGCGTGGTCACCGGCTCATTGATGTACTTCGAGCAGATTCGCTTGCCCTCGGTCCGGATCGCTGCATCAAACGCCCGCCGCCCCGCCTCGATCTCGTCGGTCAACCCCTGCTCGTAGGCACTCTCCAACCGCTCCCAGGCCTCCCGCGGAAACTTCGCGTCGATCGGCAGCAGCACATCTCCGTTCGTCCCCGGGAACCGCACTGCGTACTCCACCATTTCCTGCGTGCCCGGCTTTACCCGCGCATTCTCCACATACTGCCCCGGCGCCAGCACCTGCTCCAGCAGCTTGCCTAGCTGCATCTCCGCAAATCCGCCGCGCGACTTCACATTGGAGAAAATCCGGTTCAGATCATTCACGCCCGCCGTGAGAGTATTCATCTCGCCCAGCCCGGCATGCACCTTGGTCAGCTGATCCGTCACCTGCCCAAAGCTCTCCGTCAACCGTGTTTGCAGGGTCGCGTGCAGCTTCTCGTCCACAGTCTGCCGCATCTCCTCCAGCTTCGCCGTATTCGCTTGGTTCAGTCGGTCCAGCCGGTCCTCCACCGATCCCCGCAGCTTCTCCTGGTGCACCGCATGCTGCTGGCCCAGTTCGTTCAGCCGCGCGTGCAGCGCGTCCCGGCTCTCCCCGTGGTACTTCGCCATATCGGTCGCAAACCCCAGAAACCGTTGCTCCAGCCCGCCCAGCTTCTCGTCCACGGTCTGCCGCAGCCCCTCGGCTCCCCGCGCGTTATCCGTACGGAAGCTGTCCAGCCCCGTCCGCAGCGCCTCGCCCAGCGCCTGGATATTGCCCAGCACCTCCGTGCGGAGCGCCGCCGCCGCCCGGTCCGCGGCGTCCCGGCTGCGTTGGGCCTCCTCGGCTGCATCGTTGCGCAGCACGGCCAGTCCTGCGCGCATATGCTCGTCCAGAACACCCAGGCGCCCGTCCGTCCTCGCCATCTGCGTCGGCAGATCCGCACCCAGTAGCGCCGTCAACCGCGCATCTTCCTCCGGCTTCGGACGGCGCCACAGCATCGCGGTGATCACGAAAAGCAGCAGCAGTTGCAGGGCGGCGAGGGCAAGCAGCATTTCGATTTTCCTTCGCTTTAAGCATAGCATTGCCCCGACCCTGCAAAACACCCAGGTGGCACCCGGCGAGCCTTGATGATTCAATAGCTCCAGAGCAACACTTTTGCTCCCAAAGGTCCCACGCGTGCGCCTCCCCGGTTTCTCTCGCCTGCTCGTTGCTGCGCTGTTCGCCTCTCTTTCCCCCGCCGGGGTGTCCCGCGCAGCCGCCCAGACCTCCGTCCCGCCCAACCAGGTGGATCACTTCACCGACACCTCCATGCTCAAGCCACCCACGGGCGCCAAAGTCGCCATCGTCGAGTGGGAGGACCTCGAGTGCCCCGCCTGCGCTCACGCCTTTCCCTTTGTCCACCAGGCCGTCAGTCACTACAAAATTCCCCTCGTGCGCTATGACTTCTTGATCCCCGGCCACATGTGGAGCCACCAGGCGGCCCTCTACGCCCGCTACATGCAGGACAAGATCGCGCCAGACTTCGCAGAGGACTACCGCCGCCAGGTCTTCTCCTCGCAGTACCGCATCGCCTCGCAGGATGACCTCGTCAACTTCACCAAACAGTACATGTCCTCGCACGGTAAGCAGCTGCCCTTCGTCGTCGACCCCAGCGGTCAGCTTGAGCGCGAAGTGCAGGCCGAGGTCAACCTCGGCAAGAAGCTGAATCTCCAGTACACCCCCACCATCGTGGTGGTCACGCCCACGCGCTGGATACAGGTCAAGGACGTCTCTGAGCTCTACTCGGCCATCGATCAGGCCATGGCGTCCACCGGTGCTCCGGCCAAAACCGCTGCTGCCCCGGCCCACCGCACGGCAACGGCTCACAAGTAAACTCAAGCCCCCCGAAACACAACAGGCCGCCCACTCGGGCGGCCTCTCTCTTCTCAAAACCCTGCGACGTTACTGGATTTGCACCAGCCCCGACTCGCCGGCGCCTCCCGGCGAACTGCTCGCCTGCTGCGGCGCCCTCCAGTGGTCGATGTAGCTCACCTGGTGCACGCAGCTGATCGTGCAGTGCGGCGCACATCCCTTCTCCGTCACAAACTCCCGCTTGATGTCCGCCGTCGTGTACTCCGCAATCGGCACGCCCGGATAGCCCCTCTGCTGCGAGCAGTAGTGCACCAACCCGTTCTCACAGATGTACAAATACCGCGATCCCGCGCGGCAACGCCAGTCGTTCGGCTGCCCGTTCGCAATTGCCTCTTGAAAGTGGTTGAAGCGAGAATAGCTGCGCCGGGTCAGCTTCCGCACCTCGTCCCACACCGTGCGTTCACGGTCGCCCAGCGGCTTCAACTGGCCCGACCCATCGTGGATAATCCCGATCGTCGAGCTGAACCCCAGCTCCAACGCACGCTTTGAAATCGTCAGCGCATCTTCCGGATGCTGAATGCCCCCGCCCACCACGGAGTTGATGTTCACATGGAAGTCCGCATGCTCGGCCAGCATCCGCAGCTTCGCATCCAGCACCTTCAGCGACTTCTTTGAAACCTCGTCCGGCTTCACGTTGTCGATGCTGATCTGCATGTGATCCAGCCCGGCCTTGTTCAGCCGCTCGATCCGGTCCGGCATCAGCAGGTACCCGTTCGTGATCATGCCCGCGATCGCGCCCGTCTTGCGGATCGCTCGGATCACATCATCCAGCTCCGGATGCAGCAAAGGCTCGCCACCCGAAATGGTGATCACCGAGGTTCCCAGCCGCCCGAGGTGCCCAATCCGCCGCTGCATCTCTTCCATCGGCGTCGGCTTGGAAACATCGTCATACTCGTTGCAATACGTGCAGGCCAGGTTGCAGCGCCGCATCGGCACAATGTGCGCCATGTACGGGTGCGCTGTGTCCGCCAGCGCGGATCCGATGCTGCCCAGCTCGCGCAGCTTCCGGCTGGCGGCGATCAGTCTTCGCCGGGTGGACAGGCGGCGCCTTGCAGGAAGGGGGCTCGGAACTGTCGTAGATTGCGGTGTTTCCGTCGGCATGAGCAGACTCCATTCTATCGTGAAGCCACTCCCTCGCCCTACCGGCCATCTCGCGTCCCATCCTCGATACACTGGCCCTCGAGAGGACCCTCATTCATGCCCCGCGAGATCGATTGGAGCGACAAGCTCGAGATTGCTATTCAACTGCAGGAGAAGTTTCCTGACCTCGACCCCTACACCGTCCGTTTTACCGACATGCACCGCTGGATCACCGAGCTGCCAGGCTTTATCGGCGACCCCTCGAAGTCCAACGAGAGCATGCTCGAAGCCATCCAGACCGCCTGGCACGAGGAGTACGAGGACGCTAAGGACGCCTGACGGAACAACGAGCCTCGGATCGCGACCTATCCTGAAACGCGCAGGCAGACCTCCCGGCCCCACTCCCCGTCATCCAATCCACTGGAGGGAAAGAACGATGAAACTTCACTACCTTGCAGCTGCCTTGGCTCTACCTCTCACGTTTGCGGCTCCCAGCTTCGCCCAGGAGACCCACCAGCAGGCCAACCAGCAGATGCAGCAGAATCTGAAGGAAGACAAGCGGGCCGACAAAGACATGGCGAAGGCCGATAAGGCCCAGGCCAAGGCCGACAAGAAGCAGCAGAAGGCCCTCGACACCAAGGAAGCCAAGAAGGCGGCCAAGGCTCAGGACACCGCTGACCGTAAGGCCGACAAGGCCTACGATCCCCACCTCTAGCTGAACTCGCCGGCCCGGAGCGCAAGCTCCGGGCCTTGCTCCGTCCGCTCCCTCTTTCTTGCCTGACGTTCGCCTTCAGGCCCGGTGCCGGCGCAGGTCCCTTGGCAGCTTCGCCTGCGTGATCGTCAGAACTCCCCAGCACACGCCAGCCCACAGCACCGTCCCGCCTGTCAGCAGCTCCGCGTTCCACAGGTATCCGCCGCGAACGGGCATCGCCCGCATTGCCGCCACCACCAGTCCTGCCGATACCGCGGAGGCCGCCAGGGCTTTCCCCAGCTCCGCCCTATCCACCTTGTGCAGCGGAACCAGCCCGCGCGTCTGCAGCAGGGCAGCCACCGTCAGCGTATGCGCCGCAATCGCTATGTTCGACGCCCAGGCTAGCCCCATCGCCCCGAATCGCGCATGCAGCCCCCAGTACACCGGCAGCATGGCCACCGTGATCACCGTTCCCGCCAGCATCGGCGGCAGCGTCTGCCCGGCCGCATAGAACGCCCGAATGTAAATTGCTTGTGCGCTCCAGAGCGCTAAAGATACCGAAAATGTCGCTAAAAACATCGATGTACGCATCGAATCCGCACGCGAATATTGCCCTCCGCGCAGTACCAGATCACAAATAGGCCCGGCCAGAGCCATCATTGCAGAGGCTAGCAGCAGTCCAACCGCCGCAATCCGCGTAACCGACCTCCCCACCGCTCCCCTGAATTCTTCCAGTTTTCCTGCAGAAAACAGGGAGGCGAAGAAGGGAAGGGAAGCCGCGCCCGCAGCCTGCCCGATGATCGCCATTGGTGCCGTAAACAGCTTCTTGGCATTCATCAGCCGGGTAATGTCGCCCGTCTCATGCTTCGCAAAGAACTGCAGGATCTGCGTGTCCATGAAGACAACGGTGACCCCGAGCATCATCGGGATCGACATCCGCACCCAGTCCCGCAGGCCCTCATTGTGTCGGTCCAGCACCGGCCGCCAGCGCACCCCTGCGCGTCGTGCTGCCATCGCATTTACCAGGAATGGCCCGCACACCGCACCCCCCAGCGCTCCCCACGCCAGCGATGGAATCCCGAGCCACCGCGCTCCCAGCACCCCCCCCACGATAATCCCCACCGAATACACCAGCGGCGAGATCGCCTGGTATCCAAACTGCTTCCGCACCAGCGCCACCGAGGCCAGCACCCCGCCCGCAAAGAAGAATAGTTGTCCGGGCAGCAGAATGCGGGTCATGTACACCGCCAGAGCATCCTGCGCCGGGTCCCCCTTCGAGTAGATCCGGATATAGAGCGGCGTCAGAAACTCCGCCACAAGCAGCGCCGTCCCAAGCACCAGCGCCATCGTGTTCAGGATCACCGAGAGCGCAACCTCGCCCTCTTCCTCGCGCCCTTGTTCGCGATAGCGGCTCAGGATCGTGACAAAGCTGATCGATGCCGCCCCTCCGATCAGCAGGTAATTCACAAGATCCGGCAGGTTGAAGGCGATGTTGTACGCGTCCGTCTGGGGCCCAGCCCCGAAGGTATACGCGATGTACTTGTCCCGGATCAGCCCGATCACACGCGAGAGCAGGGCAAAGAAGCTCAGCAGCAGCGTGGCCGAGGCTGCTGTGTGTTTGTGCGACAACCCGAGAATCCCGAAGCGCGAACGCGCTTCGGTCTCCTGGATTTCCTGGCCTGCCGCGCCGACCGTCGCTTGCGCCGGCATCTCGGCCGTGGGTGGAACTTCAGAGGGAGTGGAGGCAGTGTCCGGGCCCGGCTGTGATTCCCATTGCGTCATTCGACAGGAAACAGGTCGCCCTGCCGACGCTCAACAAGCTGAGGCTCAGGCCGCAGCGGGGCCGCTCTGGGCTCAACCACCAGCCGTGGCCGCATCGTCATCAAGCGGTTCGTCGGTTCAGCAGCCGCCTCTCCGGGAGGCCCGGTAAGCATCGCAACCAAACTCTGCAGCTCCTCCCGCAGAGCCCGCAGGCGCGTTTCTCGCCGAAGGTTCTGCGCCCCGCTTCCATCCAGGGGCGCCGTCGCAATCACCGGGGTGACCGTAGAGATCACCGGAGAGGGTGTTGGTTCCAGCGCGGCCGACCCTGGCTCCCTTGGCTTTGTCTCGTTCTTGAAGACCTGCCGTGCCCCTGGAATCGTGTACCCCTGGTCGTACAGAAGGCTCTTGATCCGCAGCGCCATCTCCACGTCCCGCTTGCGATAGAGCCGCTGCCCCGTCCCGCCCTTGTTCGGTTTCAGCTGCGGGAATTCCGTCTCCCAGAAGCGGAGTACGTACGCGGGCACCTCGCACAGCCGTGCCACATCGCCGATCCGGAAGTAGAGCTTATCCGGGATCTCCGGTGTAACCGTCTTACGGATTGGCTGATGAATACCCATACACCTTTCGCTCCAGACCGACTCGTACACGACGCCGGCCGTAAGGGCGGTTCAGCCAAAGTATAGGTTCGGCCGGCGGTCCGGGCCAGTGGTTTCGAGGATTCCTTTGCCGCCTGTTCTCCCCGGGAGCTGCTCTCCGGCGAACCACGAAAGTTACCCCTGCTTGAAGCTTTGCTTTAGGTTTCAGCTCGCGACGCGAAGCATCTCGGGCCCATCACTCATTCGGCCAAGCCGGAACCGTACCCCTGCGGGGTCAGCAGAGCTGCGAAGGATGTTTCGTCGTAGTCGACCGCAGTTGTCGACCGCGGTCGACAACTGCCCGATCCTGTGTTAAATCGCCTTACTCCGGGCGAAGTCTGAAAGCGTTGCCGGCCGTATCTCCATCGCCGGCCTAACCTGATCGCAGTCTATAGGTCAGTCCTGGAGCGCCATCCTCCGGTCGACCCTTCCACTCGCCGCCCGCTCATACTGCACCGGCCACGTGATCTGGCCCCGCAGCGCCTCGGCTGCATGCATCGGCCAGTACGGATCCCGCAGGAACTCGCGCGCCAGCAGCACAACGTCCGCCTGTTCCTCGCGCAGGATCGCCTCAGCCTGCGCCGGCTCCGTGATCATTCCCACCGCTCCCGTCGCAACTCCTGCCTCACGCCGTATCTGCGCTGCGAACGCCACCTGGTATCCCGGCCCGACGCTAATCTTCTGCCTTGGATCATTTCCTCCGGAGGAGACATCGATCAGATCCACACCTTCCGCTCTGAGCAGCTTTGCAAACACCACGCTGTCCGCAATGGTGAGCCCGCCCTCCATCCAGTCCACAGCGGAGACGCGCACCCAAACCGGCAGGTTGTCCGGGAATGCCGCACGCACCGCGCGCACAATTTCAAGCGGAAACCGCGCCCGGTTTTCTATGGCCCCGCCGTATGCATCGGTGCGCCCGTTCGAGAGCGGCGACAAAAACTCATGCGCCAGATACCCATGGGCTGCATGCACCTCCGCCAGCAGGAACCCTGCATCCACAGCACGCTTCGTAGCTGCCGTGAAGTCCCGCACCACCTTGTCCATGGCCGGACGATTCATCTCCTGCGGAACCGGATACTCCGGCGCAAAACGCTCGCCCGAAGGCGCCACCACGTTCTCCCATCCGCCTTCGCTGGGCGGCATGGTCCTGCTCGGCCGCTCCCACGGGCGACTCATGCTGGCTTTACGTCCGGCGTGTGCCAGTTGGATCGCGGGCACGCTACCGTGTTCGCGGAGGAATCGTGTGATTCGCCTCAACCCCGGTAAGTGTTCATCGCTCCAGATGCCGAGATCGCCCGGCGTGATGCGGCCCTCCGGACTCACGGCCGCAGCCTCGGTCATCACCACGCCCGCGCCCCCCACAGCGCGACTCCCCAGGTGCACCAGGTGCCAGTCGGAGGCGAATCCATCCACAGAACTGTACTGGCACATCGGCGAAACCACGATGCGATTCGGCAGTGTTATCGAGCGTTGTTGAAGCGGAGCAAGAAGAAGCAGCTGAGACCCGTCGGCAATCGGCATATGCGATTGGATGATCCGTAGAGGCGGACGGAACGCAGCCGGGGCAAGATCGGCCCTACAAACTTTCTCTCGCTGCCGCAAGGAACAGGCGCATCCGCTCCGGATCCTTCTTCCCCGGCACCGACTCCACGCCGCTGGCCACGTCCACCCCCCAGGGGTGCAGTGCGCCGATCGCCTCTCGCACATTCTCGGCCCGCAGCCCCCCGGCCACAATCAGCTTCGGCAGATTGCCTCCGTTCTCCCCGGCTTCGGCATACACCTGACGCACCAGCCCGGCCGCATGCTCCCAGTCGAACCTCGCCCCCAGCCCTCCCGAGACCCCCCCCCGCGCCGCGTCCAGCAGCACCGCCCAGACCGCCGGCGCGCTCACAGCAGTCTGCAGAGCGGCGACGAACTGCTCATCCGCAGCTTCACGGTCCTCAGCGTCGATCGCATACGACACCGTCTGGATCAGTCGCACCCTGCCCTCAAACCCGCAGTTAAGCTCTTCCAGCAGCGCAGCATCTGGACTGCTGTGCAGCTGCACACCGCCCAGCCCAGATCCACCCACCGCATCGACGATCGCCTTCGCCTCTCTTGTCGCGAAGACCCCGACCGTCAACACGCTTCCAGGCAGATGCGGCGTAATCTCAGCCACCTGCTCCACGCTCACCCGCCGTTTACTGGGCGCAAAGACGAACCCGACGGCATCGGCTCCCAGCTCCGCCGCCATCTGCGCATCTGCCAGATTCGTGTTGGCGCAGATCTTAACGAACATGGCTCAGGCCCGCCCGACCAGCGATTGCAGTGCCTCTCCGGGCCGCGGCTGCCGCATCAGTGACTCCCCAATCAGGAACGCGTCATAACCTGCCGTCCGAAGCCGCTGCAGATCCGCAGCTCTATGGATCCCGCTCTCAGCCACCCGCACAGCCGAATCCGGGAGCCGCGCCGCGAGCTCGCACGCCCGGTCCAGCGAAACCTCAAATGTGCGCAGATCTCGGCTGTTCACACCCACGCACTCGCATCCGAGCACCAGCGCCCGTTCCAGCTCCGCTCCATCGTGAATCTCACACAGCACGTCCAGCTCGTATGCTCGAGCCTCATCGCGCAGTAACCGCAGCTCTGCATCCGTCAACGCAGCCACAATCAGCAGGATCGCATCCGCTCCATTCGCGCGAGCTTCCAGCACCTGGAACGGATCCACCATGAAATCTTTGCGCAGACAGGGCAGCGACACGGCCGCGGAAGCCCTCTGCAAGTTCTCCAGCGACCCCTGGAAAAACCGCTCCTCGGTCAGAACCGACAGCACAGTCGCCCCAGCCTGCTCCATCTCTCGCCCCAGCTCGGCTGCATCGAACTCCGCCCGGATCAGTCCCTTCGACGGCGAAGCCTTCTTCAACTCTGCGATGATCGCCGGCCCCTGCTTCGCCTTCCTCCGCAGCGCCGCTGCGAACCCCCGCGGAGTATGCGCTGCAGCATCGCGCTCCAGGGCCTGCAGATCCGCCGTCCTCTTCCGTTCGGCCACCACCGTACGTGTGTGGGAGAGAATCTCGGGCAGGTACATCGTGCGGTCGGCGGCTCCGGCGGGCATAGCTCCATGCTACGTCACGGGTCGTACCCGCCTCATGCCACGTGATCGGTCCGCACCCCGGCCTACGGCTTCTTGCCCGGAGCAGGCGCAGCCCTCATCAGATCTATGAAATCGCGATAGAACCGGGCTGCGTCCAGATCTTCCTGCACATGAACCGGCTGCAGCGGCCGATCCTTCGGCCGAGTCGCCTCCGTCCAGGTAAGCGTATCGCCGTAGTTCGGCCCGCGGCTCAGGTCCACATCCACGTACAGTACGTGTTCGCGCGTGATGATCGTCGGATCCAGCCACGCAACCGCTGCAAGCTCATCCCAAAGGTAATAGAACTCGTCCGTGTACTTCGCGATGTACTGTGCCGCGGGAGTGGGCGAGCTCGCGATCTCCTTCATCATCTCCCGCGTAAACTGTGTCTTGATCGAAATATCCACGGTGGTCAGATCTATCCGTGGCCACCGGGCACGAAGCACGATGTGCGCGGCTTCCGGATCGAACCAGAAATTGAACTCGTGCCGTGGGTGTGTCACGAACTCAGGATCGTCCGTTCGCGGCGCCAGACTTCCGCCCATGATCACGATGCCCTGCGTCAGCTGCGCGAACTCCGGCTCGATCGACAGCGCAAGGGCGATGTTCGTTAGCGGACCCCCGGCATAGATCGTCACCTGGTGCGGATGCGCATGCACCTGCCGTATTAAGAAGTGCGCCGCATCCTCGGTCAGCGGCTTCGTCCTGGGTTCTCCCTCCACCATGGGAGGAACCACAAACGGCCCGTGATACGCCTGCCTGCTCGTCCGCGCTGCCAGGTCGCCCCAGGCACCATACCAGGAAAAACTTCCCTCCTGCGAACGCGCCGCCATGGACTGGGCCTCGTTCCGTACCAGCGGAAAGACGGCCCCTGACGCCACCGGCACATCCGTTCGCTGGATCAGTTCCAACATCCGCAGCGTATGGGCTACTTCCTCAGGCTCCCACGCATTTCCGCTCACCATCGTGATTCCCAGCACCTTCGCCTCGGGCGACTGCAGCAGGGCCATCATCGCCATCTGGTTTGATCCCCCGGGCCCCGATCCATCCTGGTCCACGATGACGAGACGCTGGGCCGCAACAGTCTCCACTGCACCCGACGCCAACATCAGGACGCAGGCCAGGTTTGAGATCATCCGCCCAGCGAAACCGCCCCTCAACCCTGAACGCATTCGCAGCAAGCGCTCTCTCCTCCGACCCGACTCCGGCGGGATTCACCCGCTTGGCAACATCGAGAATGTAGAACTACCTGGCCCAGAATGTCATACTCGGGTTCTTGCCGGGAGTAGTCGAAATCGAATCCTCGGGCCCGCTAAACGCGTCCAACTCTGGCAAGCAGTTCCGTGGGCTGCGATACTGGAAGCTCATGCGGGAGGGTACCGCCCATGGCGACCACGGCCGACGCCTTTAACTCGACCCTGCAGAGTGCGCGCTCCACCGTCGCCTTCCGCGAGACCGTCAATCTCGCCATTGACAGCTTCTGCACCAGCAAAGCCCGCTCCCTGCTCACGATGCTCGGCATGGTCATCGGATCGGCGTCGATCATCCTCGTCGCCACCCTCGGTCTCACCGGCCGGCAGTACGCGCTCAACATGATCGCCAGCATCGGCCCCAACATGATCGAGATGCAGTACGTCGGCGGCAGTGTCGCTGGTCCCGACAACGTCGCCACCCCCGACATGATGACCCGCGAAGACATGACGGCCGTGCTGGACCAGGTCCCCGGCATCGTCGCCAGCTCGCCCATGCTCGAAATCCATGACCGTATCTCCATGGGCAGTGGTGTCACCAAGGACACTATGCTCCTCGGCGTCAGCCCCCAGTACAAAGAGGTGCGCAACCTCAAGGTACTCGCCGGCCGCTTCTTCGATGACCAGGACGCCACCACCCATGCCAAGGTCGCCATCCTTGTAGCCCCTCTCGCCGTGGCTCTATACGGCAGCTACGCCGGCGCCATCGATCACAGCATTACCATCAGCGGCATCCCGTTCACCATCATCGGCGTCTTCAAGGAGAGTGTCGAAACCTTCGGCATGTCCGAGGTCTCGGACCAGACCATCCTTATCCCTTACGCCGTCGGCCGCTACTTCACCGGCACCGATCAGGTGAAGCAGATCTTCTTCACCGTCGCCAACCCCAAAGATGTGGAGCCCGCTTCGCAGCATATCCTCGAGGTGATCCGCTCGCGCCACCGTCCCACCAGCGTCTACAATGCCTTCACCCTCACCGAAGTTCTTAATGTGATGGGCAAGATCGCGACCATGCTCACCATCGTGCTCACGCTAGCCTCAGCCATCACACTCATCGTCTCC
>DATLMQ010000111.1:0-3333 GCA_035537215.1 Acidobacteriaceae bacterium | reverse complement strand
GCGGACAAGCTGATGCAGTCGCCGCAGCTGTATGCGACGTTTCTGCTGTGGCTGCTTTCGGAGCTGTACGAGAAGCTGCCGGAGGTGGGCGATGTGGAGAAGCCGAAGCTGGTTTTCTTTTTCGACGAGGCGCACCTGCTGTTCAACGATCTGCCGGCGGCGCTGTCGCAGAAGGTGGAGCAGGTGATCCGGCTGATCCGGTCGAAGGGTGTCGGGATCTATTTTGTGACGCAGAACCCGGCGGACATACCGCCGGTGGTGCTGAGCCAGCTGGGCAATCGCGTGCAGCATGCGCTGCGGGCGTTTACGCCGCAGGAGCAGAAGGCGGTGAAGGTGGCGGCGCAGACGTTTCGGGCGAATCCGAAGCTGGATACGGAGGAGGCGATCGGCCAGCTGGCGGTGGGCGAGGCGCTGGTGTCGTTTCTGGATGAGAACGGAACGCCGCAGATGGTAGAGCGGGCGGTGGTGTGTCCGCCGCATGCGCGGATTGGGCCGGTGTCGCCGGAGGAGCGGAAGGCGGCGATGGCGAGTTCGGTGGTGGCGGGGGTGTATGACACGCCGGTGGATCGCGAGAGTGCGTACGAGCGGCTGAACGGGAAGGTGCAGGCGTCGTCGGCTGCGGCGGGGGCACCGACGGCTGGGGCGGGGGCTGGGGCTCCAGGGTCACAGGGGTCGTGGACGCCGGGGGGCGCCGGCACCCCGACGGTGAGCACGGGGGGCGTGCCGCCTGGTGTCCCTGGACAGCCGCCGGCGACGCCGGGTGAGCCGAGTTCCGGGTGGTTCCACGAGGTGACGCAGGTGCTGACGCAGCGTGGGCCAACGGGGCCGCGAGGAGGGCGGGGGAGCGACTCGATTGCGGAGGTGATGGCGAAGAGCGCGGCGCGGGCGGTGGCGAGCCAGGCGGGGCGGCAGATTGTGCGCGGGGTGCTGGGATCGCTGCTGGGTGGGGTGCTGGGCGGAGCGGTGGGGTCGGGGCGGCGACGGAGCGGCTACTGAGGCGTGGGCCGGTAGAACTCGCTGCGCTTGCGGCTGTAGAGGAAGTAGACGAAGAGGCCGATGACGAGCCAGATGAAGAAGCGCTCCCAGGTGCGGGCGGGGAGGCCGGCCATGAGCAGGATGCAGAAGAGCACGCTGAGGATGGGGAAGACGGGGCCACCGGGGACGCGGAAGCCGCGGCGGCGCTCGGGCTGCTTGTGACGGAGGACCAGGACGCCGACGGAGACGAGGACGAAGGCGAAGAGGGTGCCGATGTTGGAGAGCTCGGCGAGGGTGCCGACGTCGAAGAGGCCGGCGGGGATGGCGACGAGGATGCCTGCGACCCAGGTGGCGAAGGCGGGGGTGCGGAAGCGCGGGTGGACGCGGGAGAAGATGTCGGGGAGCAGGCGGTCGCGGGACATGGCGAACCAGACGCGGGCCTGGCCGAGCTGAAAGACCAAGATGGAGGAGATCATGCCGATGATGGCGCCGAGCAAGACGATGAGCCGCGTCCAGTGGAGGGTGGCGCTGTGCTCGGAGAGGGAGAGGCGCTTGAGGGCGTTGACGACGGGGGCGGCGTCGCCGACGACGGTTCGCCAGGGGACGATGCCGGTGAGCACGAGAGCGACACCGATGTAGAGGATGGTGCAGATGATGAGGGTGGCGATGATGCCGATGGGGACGTCGCGCTGGGGGTCGCGGCACTCTTCGCTGGCGGTGGAGACGGAGTCGAAGCCGATATAGGTGAAGAAGATGATGGAGCCGCCGGCGAGGACACCGGACCAGCCGTTGGGGGAGAACGGGTGGTAGTTGCCGGGGTGGATGAAGTGCAGGCCGACGCCGATGAAGACGAGGATGGCGACGATCTTGATGAGGACCATGAGGTTGTTGGTGCGGGCGGATTCGCGGATGCCGCGCACGAGGACCATGGTGAGCAGGATGACGATGAGGAAGGCGGGGATGTTGAAGCCGATGTGCCAGCCGGGGGTGTAGACGGTGTTGCCGGTGAGGTCGGTGAGGCCGAGGGGAAGGAAGGCCGGGGAGAGCCACTTGGGGCTGAGGGGGACGCCGAGCCAGTCGAGGAGGTCGACGAAGTGGGCAGCGAAGCCGACGGAGACGCTCATGTTGGAGAAGGCGTACTCGAGGATGAGGTCCCAGCCGATGATCCAGGCGATGAGCTCGCCGAGGGTGGCGTAGGTGTAGGTGTAGGCGGAGCCGGCGATGGGGATCATGCTGGCGAGCTCGGCGTAGCAGAGGCCGGTGAAGCAGCAGACGAGGGCCACCAGGACCATGGAGAGCGCCAGGGCGGGGCCGGCTCCGGGGCGGCCGGCGATGTGGCCGGCGGTGCCGTGGAGGGCGCCGAGGACGAGGTCGATGACGGGGGATTCGGCCCAGGAGGCGGTCTGGGCGGGGTTGCCGCCGATGGCGGTGCCGATGACGGTGAAAATGCCGGAGCCGATGACGGCGCCGATGCCGAGAGCGGTGAGGGAAACGGGGCCGAGGGACTTCTTGAGCGCCGTCTCGGGATGCTCGCTGTCCAGGATCAGCTTGTCGATGGACTTGGTGGCGAAAATCTGTCGGGCCAGTGCGGTCTCCTGGGGCTCGGCAATTGTGTGTGGGATCAGCAGTAGTCTATCGCGCGGCGGCGGCGGGGTGGGGCATCGGGTCCCACGGCTGCTATCGATCTGGGATGCGGACACGGCAAAACGGGCGGAGCTGAGGCTCCGCCCGTTGGCCTTCTTTGCTTGCTGGAGTTCTCGTTACCGCTTCGACTGACCGCGCGAGAGCTTCCGAAGCTTCTGCTTGTTGCTACCGCGAGGCGTGGTGCGCTTGGCCTTAGGGGCGGCCTTCTTGCGGGCTGCGCGCTTGACCTTCTTGCGCTCTTCGGTGTCGGTGATGCTCTTGGTATTGGCCATCGATATCTCTTTCGGAACTTCAGAATTTTCGGATAGGGGCGGTGAGCCGCTTAGACGCGCTCGAGCTGGGCAAACTTCTCCACCAGCTTTTTCGTACCGTGCCCGCTAAATTGTACTGTAATCTTCGCGTCTTCACCCTCACCCTCGCGGGCGGCGATGATGCCTTCACCGTATTTGGGGTGGCGGACACGGACACCTTTGCCCAGACCGGTGCGACCGGTGGGAGCGGGAATGTCGAGTTTGGGGCGCGCCGGATAGCGCTTGTCTCCGAGCTTGTAGGCTGAGGCTCCGGCGCCTTTGCCGAAGAATGCGGCGGTATTGTCGAGGGGGCCACTTCCGGCCAAGCGGGGACGGCTTTCACCGAAACGCTGCGCGGCGTAGTCGCGCGTGGCGGAGCGGGAGGACCCGCTCTCCTGGCTTTCATCCTCGTAGCTGTAGTGGC
>DATLMQ010000110.1:0-10216 GCA_035537215.1 Acidobacteriaceae bacterium | reverse complement strand
TGGGAGCAGACCGCCGTGTGCGGCGATGCCGTTCACCGCAGCCATCATGCCGAACTCCCGGACACCGAATAAAACGTTACGGCCCTGCGCGTCCTGATGGAAGTTTCCCGAGTCCTTGAAGATGGTTTTGGTGGAGCTCGTCAGGTCAGCCGCGCCGCCAAACAGTTCCGGTAGCACCTTGCCCAGATCGTTGAGCACTATCTGGCCGGCGTTGCGGGTCGCCACCTTCTTTTCCGTTGGGAAGGTGGGCAGCTCCTTTTCCCAGCCCTCCGGCAGCTCCATCCTGGTCGTGCGGCTGTACTGCGCAGCGAGCTCCGGAAAGTCCGTTTTGTAGGCTTCGAAGCGGTCGTGCCAGTCGGCCTGCGCCTTTTTGCCCTTGCCTATCGCCTTACGCCAGTTGTTCAAAGCCGGCTCCGGCAGCACAAAGCTCTGGTCCTCAGGGAAGCCGAAGAACTTCTTGGTCGACTTCACGCCATCCGGTCCCAGGGCCTCGCCGTGCACAGCCTTGGTGCCCGCGCGGGGCGCGCCGTAACCGATGACCGTACGAACCCGGATGAGCGACGGCTTGGTCCGCTCCATCTTCGCCGCCTCAATCGCCTGGTTCAGCTCCTGCAGGTCGTTGCCATCGGATACGAACTGCACGTGCCAGTCGTAGCCTTCGAACCTCTTGGTCACATCCTCGGTGTAGCTAAGGTCGGTCGGCCCGTCCAGCGAGATCAGGTTGTCGTCATACAACACGATCAGCTTGCCCAGCTGGAGCGTACCGGCCAGTGAGGCCGATTCGTGGCTGATGCCCTCCATCAAATCGCCATCGCCACAGAGAACATACGTGTAGTGATCGACGATCTTGTAGTGATCGTTGTTGTAGACCGCGCCCAGGTGCTTCTCCGCGATGGCAAGGCCTACGGCCTCGGCAAACCCTTGGCCGAGCGGCCCGGTGGTCACCTCCACGCCCGGCGTCTCGCCGTACTCCGGGTGGCCGGGGGTGTGCGATCCCCACTGCCGAAACTGCTTCAACTGATCGAGCGGAAGATCGTAACCGGTCAGATGCAGCACGCCATACAGCAGCGCCGACGCATGACCGTTCGACAGCACAAAGCGGTCTCGATCAGACCACAGCGGATCCGCCGGATTGTACTTCATGAATTTGTGATAGAGCAGGTAGGCGATAGGCGCGCAGCCTAAAGGAGCGCCCGGGTGACCGCTCTTCGCCTGCTCCACCTGATCAATGGCGAGGCAGCGAAGCGTGTTGATCGAAAGCTGGTCCAGCTCGGCGTCCGGCCGAGTCTCGATGGAAGATTGCTGATCGGTCATTCTGTCCTCAAAGGGCTATTTTCATTCCTAGCGCTGCGTACATGCGCGTCATCTATAAGCTCATTCAGTGTACTCGCGCAGTGCCGGCGCCGCATCTCTCAGACTTGATCCGTCAAGACCCGAAGCACCGATTGGGCCACCCTAGTGCCCGCTGCTTCGCTCCTGCCCGGCTATCGGGCCTCGCCTCCTTGCGTGGCCGTAGGGATAGTTCTGGTCCGGTCCCGACGCTCTCCGCTTCTGAAAAGGCCAGAGAGGAATTCGGATCGTAGGTTTATCGAGTGGGAGGGAACCAGTCGCAACGCGAAGACGTATGCTTCCGTGAGCCGGGTTACGCTCGGCGAAATCTCTTTTTCTGGAGTTCCGGTGATGAACGCTCTTCGTCTGCTTCTGCTTGCCTGCGCCGAGTGCATGCTCCTGGCAGGCTGCCGCGTCTCCGAGCACAAGGACGGGAGAAACAAAAATGTCGAGATAGGCACGCCGTTTGGCTCCATGCACGTGAAAACCAACGACAACGCTAACGTGGCAGGGTTGGGAATCACGCCCTATCCCGGCGCCGTTCCCGACCGGGACGAGAAGACGGACGGCAACGCCGCGGATGTAAACATGAGCTTCGGTGACTTCCACCTGGGTGTGCGTGCCGCCAGTTACCGCACCGGCGACAGTGAAGACAAGGTCGTCAGCTTCTACCATAAGGAGCTTTCGCGCTACGGAGAGGTCCTGCAGTGCCGCGGCAGCCACCCTGAAGGGCAGCCGGCCAAAACAGCCCAAGGGCTAACCTGTGATGACAACAATGGCTCGCACCGCGGACACGTGAACGTCCGTTCCGGGCTGGAACTTCGGGCCGGTTCTCCACAGCACCAGCACATCGTTTCCATCGACCCTAAGGGTGATGGAATAAAAATCGGTCTCGTCTCGCTAGACCTTCCCGGAGGACACCACGATTCTGAAGACACTGAGTGACTTCTGTCGGCCTTCGATTGCGGGCGGCCCGTGGCTCGAGTAGCCTCAGACCGTGACGCAACGCCCCTGCCCCCGGTGCCACACTCCCCTCCAACACGAGGATGCTGGCACATTGATCTACTGCTGGAACTGTGGAGCACCGCAGATTCTGATTGCCGATGAACTAGCCCAGCAATCGGAACAGCAGAGGCGGGCAATGGAGATGGGCCTCGCCGCCAGCGAACTTCATAACGACAGCACAACGGACAAGATCGTCTGGTCCGGAGCCATTCACTGCGCCGCACTCACTGGCGCCGTCGCCGCAGGCCTGACACTGCTCTCGTTGATCTTTCCCCCGCTCACTCTACTTGCATGGCTCTGGGCTGTAGGAGCTCCCGTTATCGCGCTCGGCATGTACAGCTCGCGATTCCGACAGACGCGCGTTAGGCCAGGCTTCGGCGCTCGCCTGGGCCTGCTCTGCGGTGTTGCGGTCTTCGCCTGCATGACGATCGTCAACACGGCCGGCCTGCTGATCGTGCGCTTCGCGTTCCACGCCGCGGCGCAACTCGATGCGCAACTGGCCACGTTTTTCGCGCAGGTACAGACCGCCATTCACACCCAGGGAGGCCCAGCGGAGGCCCCCGCGCTGGCCTGGCTCAATGTTCCGGAGAACCGTCTCGGCCTCCTCTTTGCGATGTTCGCCATGGGGCTCGTTGTGTACCTCGGGATCTCCGCGGCGGGTGGCGCCTTCGCAGCCTTGCTGCGCTCCCGCACCGACCCCCGCTGACCCACCACCGACACATCCTCTCGTCAGCCGCATGCCGCTGCTATCATCAGGGGCAGCCATGACCGACACCCCGATCTCCTCCGCCAGCCCTACGAGTTCCAGCACAAGCCCTGCCACCGGTAGCGGCCGCTCTCCTCGGCTGCGCGAGAAGGGGCGATTGATGTCGTCCTCGGAGATCGAACGCACTCTGGTGCGCCTGGCCCATGAGATCGTCGAACGCAACAACGGCGCCGCTAACCTGGGCCTGGTCGGCATCAAGCGTCGGGGTATCCCGCTCGCCCAACGCATTGGCAAGCTCATCGAGACGATCGAGCGTCAGCCCGTTCAGGTAGGCACGCTCGACATCAGCTTTTACCGTGACGACCTCACCACTCGTGACGTCCGTCCCGTCGTCGAAAAGGGTGACCTCGGCTTCGACATCGAGGGCCGCGACGTCATCCTCATGGATGACGTGCTCTACACGGGCCGCACCATCCGGGCCGCACTCGACGCCCTGTTCGATTACGGTCGGCCCAAGAGCGTGCAACTTCTGGTCCTCATCGATCGCGGTCATCGCGAGTTGCCCATCGAAGCTCGATTTATTGGCCGCATCGTGCCTACGTCGCGCCGCGAGATCATCGAGGTCAAGCTGCGTGAGATAGACAACGACGAGCAGGTCCTGCTGGTCGAAGTCGTCGAATAAACCTGGCCTCTACCCATTCCGCTGGAGAACGTGCATGACTGCGAATGCCACCTCCGTCCCGGAGATGCCGGACGCTCTTCCCCTGCGTGCCTCCCAAGAGCCCGAGCCGCTGAGTATGCGCTCGGTTCTGGGCATCCTTCCTCTGCGCCGACTCTGGTACGCGCAGATCGTCTCGGTCTTCGGCGACTTCCTGGCGCTCTTCGCGGTGATCAGCGTGATGACCTTCCGCCTGCACGCGCCACCGCAACAGATCACTGGCGTGCAGATCGCCTATCTGCTTCCGATCGCGGTGCTCGGTGTGCTCAGCGGTGTCTTCGTCGACCGCTGGCCGCTCAAGCCAACCATGGTCTCGAGCGATCTTATCCGGGCTGGGCTTTGTCTCCTATTACTCACGATGAGCAACGTCTCAGGCTTCTACCTGGTGCTGGCAGCCATTAGCGTCGTCTCGAGCTTCTTCTCCCCGGCCCAGGGCGTGGCGATCCGGTCCGCGGTACCCCTGCATGGACTGCGATCCGCCAACGCTCTCATGCAACAGGCCTTCTTCCTCATGCGCATTATCGGTCCCTCCACGGCGGCGTTTCTCGTGGCGTCCTTTGGCCCGAAGCTCTGCTATTGGATCGATACAGTCAGCTTCATCATCTCCGGCTGCTTGATCGCCTCGGTTCCTCTGATCCTGCCCGCGAGGCCCTCCGCAGCGGCGGCCTCTGAATCCAACGGCATCACGGGACTCTCGCGCGTCTGGTTCGACATGCGCCAGGGCGCCAGCTTTATCGTGCACCATGCCGGGCTATTGTTCGTGATCGTCGCGCTCGCCGCAGGCATGTTCGTTATGGGCTGCTTCGGCCCGCTGATCGCCGTATACGTGCGCAACAACCTCCACCAGTCCACAAGAACTTTCGGCATCGCCAGTGCCATGATCGGCCTCGGGATGCTGATTGGTGTCAATGCGCTGAACGCCGGCGCGAAGCGCGTCTCCAGTACAGCCCAGGTCTACTTCGGCCTGGGCGGCATCGCACTCGCCACCATGGTCATGGGCCTTTTCGCCTATGTGGCCCTGACACTCTTCGGCTGTTTTCTCGTCGGCTTCGCAGCTGCGGGCATCATTGTGCCCTCGCAGACGCCCATCCAGCAGGAGACGCCCCCGGAGCTCATGGGCCGTGTCGGTTCAACTACTATGTCGGCGATCTTCAGCGCGCAGATCGCGGGCCTGGTACTCAGCGGCGTTCTCGCCGAACACACCAGCGTGCGCCGCGTCTTTCTTCTGTGTACCGTGATGCTCACCGTGCTGTCCGTAGCGGGCAAGCTGTGGATGGAACCCAAGCGCGTAGTTTCTGTGAGGGCCTAGCCAGCCACGTCCGCCAACGACTCCGAAGCCGCAGCAAGGATCGTCTCGACCTCTCGGCGGCCGATCACTGCTGAAACAAAGGCAGCCTCGAACTGGCTGGGGGGCAGCCAGACACCGCGTTCCAGCATGCCCTGGTGGAAGCGCGCAAACGCCGCAGTATCTGAAGCGCTCGCCGAGGCGAAGTCCCGTACCGCCCAGGGTGTGAAGAAGCAAGTGAACATGCTCCCCACTCGATTGGTGGTCAAAGCAATGCCCTGCTCGGCCGCAAGTTTCGCGATTCCATCCGCAATCGCACTCGTATGCCGCTCCAGCGCGGGGTAGATCTCCGTCTTATAGGCGAGCAGGTGGGCGAGCATAGCGACGCCCGCCGCCATCGCCAGGGGATTGCCGCTGAGAGTTCCCGCCTGGTACACCGGTCCCAATGGAGCGAGCTGCTCCATGATTTCCGATCGGCCGCCAAATGCGGCTACCGGCAGACCCCCACCAAGAATCTTGCCGAGAGTGGTGAGGTCAGGCAGGCCATCCTCGCCGAGCTCCGCCGCGAATCGCTCCTGGGCCCCGCCCAGGGCGAGCCGAAACCCCGTCATGACTTCGTCGAATATCAACAGAGCTCCATGCTCCCTTGTAATCCGCCGGAGCGTGGGGAGGTAGCCGGGCTCAGGCGCGATCACGCCCGCATTACCTACGACTGGCTCCACAATGATGCAGGCGATCTGGTCCGCGTAGGCCGCGAACGCCTCCTCAACCGCCTCGACATCATTGAACGGCAATGCCAGTGTGTGCATAGCCGTCTCTGGCGGCACGCCTGCGGAGCCTGGGATTCCCAAGGTCGCCACCCCACTACCCGCCTTGACCAATAGTGAGTCGGCGTGGCCGTGATAGCAACCCTCGAACTTGATCACAAAGGGTCGGCCGGTAAAGCCGCGCGCCAGCCGGATCGCCGACATGCACGCTTCGGTGCCGGAGCTTACAAAGCGCATCCGTTCCATGGACGGAAAGCAGCGCTGCACCAGCTCCGCCAGATCCGCTTCAACCGGCGTGCTGGCTCCAAACGATGTTCCTCGTTCCGCTGCACGTTGTACAGCTTCGACGACAGGGCCGAAGGCATGGCCCAGCAGCATCGGTCCCCAGGAACCGAAGAGGTCGACATACCGGTTTCCATCGGCATCGGTCAGGTAAGCGCCTTCGGCCCGGACCAGAAACGGAGGATGGCCGCCAACAGCTCGAAAGGCCCGCACGGGGGAGTCGACGCCGCCGGGAAGGAAGCGCTCCGCACGCTCTTTCAGTGCGGCCGATCGGGTGTGTGAGAAAGCCATGTTGCGTCAGTATACGAGGGGACGAGATGCTGCCGTGCTGCTTGCGTCCCATCTTGGCACAGAGCACAAGGCGCAGAGATTGCCTCGAAGCAGCTAACGCTGGTCCGGTCTTAGCGAAGTCCTGCCACGGGAGTCAGGTAGAGAAGGAAGCCCAGCAGCAGGATCAAAGCCTGGAAGTAAACCATGGTCGCGGTATGCGGCTTTTCCGGCACGTCGTTAGTGAAGCAGCGCCACAGCATCCCCAGGCCGACGAACAGGAAGACCCACTGCACCCGCTGCCCAGTCCAGTCCCCGGTCAGCGTCAGGCCGAAAAAGATCAGGCAGGTTGCGGCGATCAGGGCCCGCTGCATGCGGCTAAGGGCGTAGGTAGCCTGTGCCCCGTCGAGTCCAAGGATCGGCAGCAGGTTGAAGAAGTTGATCCAGGCCCCCACATTAGCGAGCACCATAAAGAGCTGGCTATGGGTTCCCCAAGCGATTACAAGGCAGGCGAGGGCTGCGACGAGGCCGTACAGGGGGCCGGCTAGGGCTATGGCGGAGAGATTTTCTACGGAGACGCCCATGCTGTACCAGCGGACGTAGGCTCCGAGGCCGGGAAAGAAGATGGGGAGTTCTGCCCGTAACCCCCTTCTTTTCACAGCGATAAAGTGGCCCATCTCGTGAATAAAGAGGCAGCCGGTGAAACCCAGCGCGAATTTCCAGCCGAAAAGTGCCCAGTAAATGCCGAAAAAACTCAAGATTCCGAACAGAAATTTGAGCTTAAAGAGGAGAAATAACGCACTTTTAACCTTAAATAAGAACAAAATGACGGGTGCAAACGGACCGAGCCGCCGGGTCCACCGGGAACGCCGGTCGTCTTCGGCCTGGATGCGGGCGTCAATCTGGTGGATATGCTGCTGGATGCCGGTGGCCTGGTCGGTGTTCTCGGGGAGCCAGCGCAGGGTGGAGCGCCAGCGGTCGCGAGCTTCCGGCCACTTGCCCTGGAGCTCGAACTGCTTCGCCGAACCGGCCAGTTCGCTGAGGTAGTGGCCGTAGGTAAGGGTGTGGCAGTCCGGGCAGGCCAAGGTTCCATCGGGAAGCCAGTGGCTGCAACTCGGGCAGCTGTGGATCTCCTGTGGCGGGGCGGGTTCAGGATTGAGTGTTGTGGCCGAAGGCATCATCGCAGGGCGCCAGCTCTCATTGTATGAGACGGGCCCTGCGGAATGCTTTTACCGGCCGGAGCGAGTAGCAACTGTGTAAAGGTGTGCCTGCGGTCCGCGTGAGTGGATCACGACGGTTTTGGACCGTACAGCTACCGGCCGAGCCCACGCGGCAGAGGAGCTCAGAAGAGCCAGAGCTACGATCATTGTGCGTCTGAGGTGAGAACTCATAGTGTCCACCTCCCTTCACAACAAATGACGCGCCATGTGCGCCGCGGATTCTTTTTTCCGAGGCAAAAGAGAATTTCCGAGGCAAAAGAGAACGCGGCATCAGTGATGCTGACGCCGCGATAGTACCTCTTCGTCTGTATCTGGCAAAGCAATTTAAGAGCGCGAGCCCTAGTATTCACGGCCCTGGTATTCGCGCCGACGATCATCCTGCCGCTGCTCGCGCTGGTGGATGTCGTGTTCCTTGCGCGCGTGGTTGGCGACCAGACCTCCGCCAGCACCCACACCGGCACCGATTACAGCACCTTTAGGACCGCCCAGCAGACCACCAACCACGGCACCGCCCACAGCGGATCCGCCCACAACTTTGGCCTTGGTGTGGTGCTGGGCATCGTGACGCTCCTGCACACGTTTGTCGTGCTCGTACTGGTAGGAGCTTTGCGCACCCATAGCGAGCGGTGAGAAGAGCATTGCCGCCAAAACTGTCTTTCCTGCGAATGTCTGAATAGTCATGTTGTTTCTCCTCCTTCTTCGCCGGATTACCGCTCGGACGGACTGCCGTACTTTTCCTGCTTCTTGATTGCGTGGTGCTTGCGGACCTTATTAGCGACTACACCCCCCGTGGCTCCAACGCCAGCGCCGACAACGGCGCCGACAGGACCGCCTGCCATGGCGCCGACCGCAGCGCCTCCGGCGGCCGATCCGCCGACGACCTTAGCCTTGGTGTGGTGGTGATGGTCATGGCGTTCGACCTGAGCCTTAGCGTCCTCATGCGACTCCTGCGCGAGTAGCCCCAAGGGAGAAAGGAGAAAAGAGCCTAGAACTGCAAGACCTGCTATGCGTCTGGATGTCATCTATCGTGCCTCCGAGCTTGCACAGACGATTCCGATGCGGAGGGAAGCTGAGCCAGATGCACACCTTTGATTTTTATTGCGGGCAACCTCTTGCGCGAGCGGTTGGACCGGTGTAGCGTAATGAGCGATGAGCAAGCCGTCCACCGCGTTTTTCTTTCCGTACCGCTACTGGCGCACAGTAGCGGCCGCGGCGGACTGACTCCTGCTGAAACACTGAACTCAGCAGACTGTACCGAAAGCCACGAGCCGCGACCTAAAGAGTCGCGGTTTTCTGTTTTGCGAGCGAACTTTCCGGAACGAGGTGTTCCGAGAAGATCCAGAGAGGATCCGATGAGTACCACGCATTTTACCAGTCCCGCACCTGTGCCGAGTTCGGCTGTACCGGGACGGTTTGGCCAGTATGGCGGCCGATATGTACCGGAGACACTGATGGCTGCCCTGCTGGAGCTGGAGCAAGCCTACGCCGAGGCGCAAGCGCACCCGACCTTTCAGGAAGAGCTGGCGGGACTGCTGGGGAACTACTGCGGCCGGCCGACACCGCTGTATTTTGCCAAGCGGCTGAGCGAGTCGCTAGGCGGAGCCAAGGTGTATCTGAAGCGCGAGGACCTGCTGCATACCGGAGCGCACAAGATCAACAATGCTCTGGGACAGGCGCTGCTGGCACGCCGGATGGGTAAGCAGAGGATTATCGCGGAGACGGGCGCGGGCCAGCACGGGGTGGCCACGGCGACGGTGTGCGCGCTCTTCGGCCTGGAGTGCGTGGTGTACATGGGCGAGGAGGACATGCGCAGGCAGGAACTGAACGTCTTCCGGATGCGGCTGCTGGGAGCCGAGGTGCGGGGAGTGGGGTCGGGGTCGGCAACGCTGAAGGACGCGATCAACGAGGCGATGCGGGACTGGGTAACGAATGTGCGATCGACGTTCTACATCCTCGGGTCGGCTCTGGGGGCGCATCCTTATCCCAGCATGGTGCGGGACTTCCAACGCGTGATCTCGAAGGAGTCCAAGAGGCAGATCCTGGAGGCTGAAGGACGGCTGCCGGATGCGATTGTGGCGTGCGTGGGGGGAGGGTCGAATGCGATCGGAGCGTTTTACGAGTACATCGGCGACCGCAACGTGGAGCTGATTGGAGTGGAGGCGGGTGGCCGGGGAAGCGCACTGGGCGAGCATGCCGCGCGCTTCCAGGGAGGCCTGCCCGGAGTACTCCAGGGAACGTACAGCTACGTGCTGCAGAATGATGCGGGACAGGTGGCGTCGACACACTCAGTTTCGGCAGGGCTGGACTATGCGAGCGTAGGGCCGGAGCATGCGATGCTGCATGACTCAGGACGGGCACGGTACACGAGCGCGACCGATCATGAGGCGCTGCAGGCGACGAAAATCCTCAGCCGTACGGAGGGGATTATTCCGGCGCTCGAGAGTGCCCACGCGATTGCAGAGACGATCAAGCTGGCGCCGCAGATGGGTCACGACCAGATCTTATTGGTCAACGTGAGCGGGCGCGGGGACAAAGACATGGGAATTCTGACACGGGAGCTTGCGCTGTGATCCGGTTTGAGAAGAAGCCTGGTTTGGTGATCTATCTGACGGCAGGGGATCCTGACCTGAACACGAC
>DATLMQ010000109.1:0-10642 GCA_035537215.1 Acidobacteriaceae bacterium | reverse complement strand
GAGGGAGCGGACTTCCCTGCTGTGCCGAGGAGATTTCTGAGCGGAACCGCGTCTTCCCCACACAAATCACGTCTTATGCCATAGGCCCTGAGGACAGAGGAGAACACGATGAAGCGGCAAGGGATCGCGACATGGATGGCGCGAGCAGCGGTAGCGCTGATGTTGCTGGGCTTGGCGACGGTGCAGAGAGCAAGGGCACAGGAGACGAGCGAGCAGGGTGCGGGGCGGCAACGATTCGCCGGGATGCAGCGTGTCGGCGGACAGGTGACGGCAGTCTCAGGAGCGAACGTCACGATCAAGGCAGAGGATGGGGCGACGTACCAGGTTGTGACGACGGACAACACGCGGGTGATGCGCGGGCGCGGTGTGGCGCTGAAGGTGAGCGAGCTGAAGCCGGGCGATGGCGTGATGGCGATGGGCAACCTGGATGCGCCGAACAAGACGATGCACGCGGCGGTGGTGATGTCGGTGGACGCCGAGCAGATGAAGAAGATGGAAGAAGTCCGCAAGCAGAACATGGCGAACCTTGGCAAGACGCTGATTGCCGGACGCGTGACGGCGGTGGATCTGGACAAGGTGACGATGACGGTGGAACGCCCTGACGGGGTGACGCAGACGATTGCGTTCGATGAGGGAACGTCATTCCGGCGCGGGCGTTTTGGGACGGGTGGAGTGGACATGGGGATGACCGCGGGGGCGGGGATGACACCGGCGCGGGGAGGGGATGCGGGAACTGGCGAGAGCATCACGCTGGCGGATGTGAAGGCAGGCGATCGGGTGGTGGGACCGGGTGGGGTGAAGAATGGGAGGTTTGTTCCACAGCAGCTCACGGTGGTTTCGCCGGGTGGAGGACGGCGGCGCGGGAGCGAACAGCCGGGCGCGGGAGCGGGGGCGACGACGCCGGGCGGAACCCAGCCGGAGTCCACGGCCCCGAGATAGAGACCGCGGCAGAGCTGTTGCAGGGATCGACGTGGAACGCAAGCGTGTGTGCAGGGGAGGAGCTGGTTTGAGTCTTCGGACCAAAGGATGCGGTGCGCTTGTGCTTGCGGGTGCACTGATCGGGGGTGCGGTGCAGGCGGGTGCGGTGCAAGCGCAGACGGCGCCGGAGGGATCGAACCCGGCAGCGGCGTTGCGGACTGGAGTCACGGCAGGGCAGGAGGGGGCGGCTTCAGTGCAGACGCCCGGAGCTCTGCCGGCTGGGGTGCAGGAGCAGGGTGGAACGATTCGTGGAAGCGTGATTGCAGGAACCGTGGGAAAGCCCGGTGGAGTGCCGCTGCCCGGGGTGGCGGTGACGGCGACGAACACGCTTTCAGGCCGGAAGTATGCGGCGGCGACGGCTGTGGATGGAAGCTATGCGATGAAGATTCCGCGCAATGGACGCTATGTGGTGCGGGTGGAGCTGGCGGGGTTCGCACCGGTGACGCAGGAGGTGGTGCTGAGCGGAGGGGATGCGACGGCCGGAGCGGCGCCCGTGAAGACTTCGGACTTTGGGATGGAGCTGGCGAGCCGGGCCGCGAAGGCAGAGGCGCAGCAGAGTGCAAGCGGCGCAGCAGGTGGGGCGGCGTTGGAGCGGGGGTTGCAGAGCCTGAGCTTGAACGCGGGCAACCAGGACGCCACGGATGCGAGTGCCGGCGGGACGGCGGGTGTGGCTCTGCCGACGCTGGGAAATCTCGGCGACTCGGTGACGGGAGAGGCGGCGAATGCGGGCAGCGAGTCGATCGCGGTGAGTGGGCAGACGGGGCAGACGAATGGGCTTGCGAACTTCAGCGAAGACCAGATACGGCAGCGCGTGGAGGATGCGGTCGCACAGGCCAGGGCGAGTGGACAGATACCACCGGGTGGCGATCCGACGAACGCGATTGTCGGCTTGCTGGGCGGGATGATGGCGGGCAGTGGACCGAGTGGCCCAGGTGGTCGAGGCGGCCTTGGTGGCGGTCGGGGCGGAGGTGGACGGGGAGGTTTTGGAGGAGGGAACTTTCGGAATCTGAGTCCAACCCAGTTGCATGGAGGAGCGAATTACTCGGGAGACTACTCTGCGCTAGATTCGGCGCAATGGTCACCGACGCTGCGGCCGGTGCCGAAGGAGAGCTATGCCCGGAACTCGTTTGGGTTCACGCTGGCGGGATCGCCGTACCTTCCAGGGTTGATCAAACCGAGCACAAAGCAGTTTGCGTTTTTGAACGTGAGTGTGGCGAGGAACACGTCGCCGGTGGTGTTTACGGGGGCGGTGCCGACGCCGCTGCAGCGTGGCGATCCGGACCCGACGGCGAACCCGAATGGAGATGCGATCTTTACGGGGTTGACGCAGACGGTGGGGGGGCAGGCGACGGCGGTCACGCTGTACGACCCGCAGACCGGGAAGCCGTTTCCGAACAATGTGATTCCCCGCAACCGGATTTCGCCGCAGGCCATGTACGTGCTGCAGCACTTTTACCCGGAGCCGAATGTGCCGCTGGCAGGAACGCAGGGCTTCAACTACCAGACTACGGCGACCAGCGGAACGAACACGGCGAATGCGTCGCTGCGATTCATTCGGCAGCTGGGATCGAACGCGAGTGGACCGTTCGGGTCTGGGGGGCGCGGCGGCGGCTTTGGCGGAGGGGGCGGAGGGCGTGAAGCGAACCGGCAGAGTGCGAATGCGCCGGCGGTGCTGCGGCAAAGCCTGAATACGAACTTCAGCTACTCGCACCAGGCTGCAGATCAGCGCGAGATCATTCTGCCGCTGAGTGGGCGAAGCCAGAGCGACGGGTACAACGCGGGTGTGGGATATGTGATCGGGTACGGGCGGGTGACCAACAATGCGAGCGCGACGTGGAATCGCAGCCATGCGCTGACGAGCAATTACTTTACGGATACGGCGAACGATCCGAAGACGGCCGCGGCGATCGGGTCGCCGAGCACGGCGGCCATCGGGTTTCGGCCGGACTTCTACAACGGGCTGCCGACGCTGTCGATTACGAACTTTCTCTCGGTCGCGAATGTGAATCCGCAAGAGACGATTGGGCAGACGATCTCGTTCTCTGACTTTGTGGCGTGGCGGCATGGGAAGCACAACATGCGATTCGGCGGGGATGTGCGTCGAGTGCACCAGGACTCGCTGGGCGGAGGCAATCCGCTGGGGACGTTCAGCTTTTCGGGATATGCGACGCAGAGCCCGGAGGACCAGGCCGCGACGACTGCGACGTGCGTGCCGAGTGCAACGAATACGTGCAGTCACGCGCGCGAGGCTACGACGGGTGCCGGCTTCGCGGACTTTCTGCTGGGGCAGCCGCAGCAGACGCAGGTGCAGGCTGGGCTGGCAAAGATCTATCTACGCGAGAACGTGATGGACTGGTACGTCGCGGACGACTTTCGCGCGCGGGCCAACCTGACGCTGAACATTGGGCTGCGCTATGAGTACTTCGGGCCGTTCAGCGAGAGGCATGGACGGCTGGAGAACCTAACCGGCGTGGCAACCGAGACCACCAGCGTGAACTGCGTGACGCCGAAGGGGCTGAATGTGACCACGGCCGCGGGTGTGCTGCGTTGCGCGAAGGGATCGACTGCGTCGTTGATCCATGGGGATTACGCGATGTACTCGCCCCGATTGGGGGTGGCGTGGCGGCCTACGTTTCTGAAGCAGACGGTGGTTCGCGGAGGGTACGGGATCAACTTCAATACCGGGCAGTTTGCGACGTTCGGCAGGCTGCTGGCGTATCAGCCGCCGTTTGCGGCGACGCAGAACAATGTGCTGGCGAGTGCAGCGAATCCGACCGGCTGCACGTTCGCGAACATGACGCTGAGTTCCGGGTTCGACTGCTCGTCGAAGCTGTACCAGAACAGCTTCGCGGTGAACCCCAACTATCGGCTGGGGTATGTGCAGGTCTACAACGTGGATGTGCAGCGCTCGATGGCGTGGGGTGTGGTGCTGAACGTTGGGTACAACGGGTCAAAGGGCAGCAACCTGGACGTGACGCGCGCGCCGAATCACACGGCTACGAGTGTGACCACGCCGGATGCGGTGGCGTTCCGGTATGAGGATTCGATTGCATCGTCGAACTTCAATGCGCTTACGGTGAACGCGCGCAAACGGCTGGAGCATGGCGTCTCGCTGCAGGCCACGTATCAGTACGCGCACTCGATCGACGATGCGTCGAGCTTCGGTGGGGGAAGCAACACGAGCTCGATTCAGAACGATGCGGACCTGCGTGCGGAGCGATCGAACTCGAGCTTCGATGTGCGGCATCGGGTGACGGGCAGCTGGATTTACGAGCTGCCCGTAGGGCCGAACCGGCGTTTTCTGAATAAGGGCGGAAGGTGGGCGGCGGCGTTGGATGGGTTCTCGGTGAGTGGGAACTACACGCTGGCTTCGGGAACGTATTACACGCCGAGCTATCAATCGAGCGCGGCGCAGATTGCAGGCGGCGGGCAGTACACGCTGCGCCCTGACCGCGTGTTCAACGTGCCGATCGCGGGCGCGGGCATGGTGAAGCAGTTCTTCAATGCGAGTGCGTTCGGCTACCCGACGAGTCCGAGCGGGTATGGAACGGCGTCACGGTATTCGATCCAAGGACCGGGGCAGGTGCTGGTGTCGATGGCGATTTCGAGGACGGTGAAGCTGGGAGATACGCGGAGCTTCGAGGGCCGCGCGACGGCGAGCAATGTGTTCAACACGGTGCAGTACAGCGGGATCGATACGGTGTTGAACTCTGCGACGTTCGGGCAGGTGACGCGCGCGGCGGGTATGCGGCAGGTGACGTTTGTGGGGCGTTTTCGGTTCTAGGAAAAGGAAGGATGATGCGGCGAACGGTAGCAGCAGTACTGGCAGGGATGTTGGCGGGCGCGAACGTATCGCCGGTGCTCGCGCAGAGCCCGGCGAGTGCGCCCGCGCCGGCAGAGGCGCAGGCAGCATATGAGCGCGCGGCCGCACAGAAGGGATCACAGAACGGGTACACGCTGAGCGTGAATGCGAATATCGTGCTGACCAACGTGGTGGCGCGCGACAAGAAGACGGGCGCGGTGGTGAAGGACCTGAAGGCGAGCGACTTCCAGGTACTGGAGAATGGCAAGCCGCAACGGGTGGCGAGCTTCGACTTTCAGAATGTGAATGAAGCGGCGGTTCTGAACGAGAAGACGACGGTTTCGGGAAAGGCTTCGATTGCCGATCTGCTGGAGAGGAACTTCGGCGCGAGCCCGGCGCAACTGAAGGATCACCGGCTGATCGTGATGTTTTTCGACCTGAGTTCGATGCAGGACGAGGATACGGATCGCGCCGTGCTGGCTGCTCAGGACTACGTGAACAAGAGGATGCAGCCGGCGGATCTGGTGGCGCTGGTGAGCCTGGGAACCGGGCTGAGCATGGACCAGGACTTTACGGCGGACAAGGGCGCGTTGTTGCGTGGGCTGGGCAGGTACAACGGGACCGACAACACGGCGTTTGGCAAGGGAACGACGGGAGCCAGTGAGGGCACGAGTGATGATGCGTCCAGCTTTGTGACGGATGACACGGAATACAACAACCTGAATACGGATCGTGAGCTGTTTGCGATACGGCAGATTGCGAAGTCGCTGCAGCGGGTGGAGCAGCGGAAGTCGATGCTGTATTTTTCCGGTGGGCTGACGCGGAACGGTGTGGAGAACCAGGCGAGCCTGCGGGCGGCGACGAACGAGGCGGCGAAGGCAAACCTGGCGATCTACAGCGTGGATACGCGGGGGCTGCAAGCGCTTCCGCCGGTGGGGGATGCGAGCAGGGGAAGTTTGCGGGGCACCTCGGCGTACACGGGGACCGCGGTGCAGGCGCAGTTCGATGCAAACTTCAGCTCGCAGGAGACGCTGGCGACACTGAGCACGGATACGGGGGGAAAGGCATTCTTCGATTCCAACGATTTCGGGCCAGCGTTTCAGCAGGTGCAGAAGGACACCGAGGCGTACTACATCCTTGGCTTCCACTCGGCGGATCAGCGTGCGGATGGGACGTTTCGTCATTTGACGGTGAAGGTGAACCGGCCGGATGTGCGGCTGGAATATCGGCCGGGCTACTATGCGCCCGCGGACTTTCAGCACCAGAAGACGGAGGATCGTGAGCTGGCACTGCAGCAGCAGATGCGCAGCGATCTGCCTGCGACGGATGTGGCGATCTATCTGCAGGCGCTGTACTTTCGAGCGGCGGATGTGCAACACGGGGGCGATCTGTTTGTGCCGGTCAGCCTGATTGTGCCCGGGTCGCAGATTCCGTTTGCGAAGGTGAAGGATCAGGACAAGGCGAGCCTGGACATCCTGGGGCAGGTGCGGAACGCGCAGGGCATAGCGGTGGGCAATGTGCGCGATACGGTGAAGCTGACGCTGGACCAGGCACAACAGGTGGAACGGAAGAATATCCAGTATTCGACCGGATTTGCGCTGGCGCCTGGACGGTATCACCTGAAGTTTGTGGTGCGCGAGAACCAGACGGGAGCGATGGGGAGCTTCGAGACGGATCTGCAGGTGCCGGATTTGAAGAAGCCCGCGATGAAGCTGAGCTCGGTGGTGCTGGCGAGCCAGCGAACACCGGCAAAGGAGAAGAGTTCACCGAACCCGCTGAACCGGGATGGGACGGAGTGGGTGCCGAATGTGGCGCATGTGTTCCGGCAGGATCAGCACCTCTATCTGCTCTATGAGGTGTATGACCCGGCGAAGGACAAGGATGCGCCGGAGCCGGCCGCGTCGCCGGGGCTGAACCGGCGCGAGGGTGGACCGGTGCGGGTGCTGACAAATCTGGAGCTGCTGTCCGGTGGGGTGAAGGTGTATGAGACGCCGCTGGTGACGGCACGGACGGTGAACGATGCGCAGCGCAATGCGATCTCGTTTCAGTTCGACGTGCCACTGGCGGGGATGAAGCCGGGGACGTATGTGTGCCAGATCAACGTGATTGACGATGCGGGCGGAAGCTTTACGTTTCCGCGGCTTGCGTTGCGGGTGCTGGCGGCGGCAGGGGCTGCCGCAGAGACGGCCGGGGGCGCGGATGGTAGCGCGGGAGCGCGTCTGCGTTAGCGCTTAGGCCACCTGGGAAGGAGTTTGCAGGGCGCCAGCGAAGCTGGTCTGGCGGGCGGACATCTAACGGGTTGGACGACTCGGAGAGAAGGATCATGGGTTTCAAGATGTGCGCCGCTACGTTGCTGCTGGTTTCGGTTTCGCTGGGAGTGGCTGCGCGGGCGCAGGACACAGCGACAGCGAAGACGGGGTCCCGTCCAATGACGCTGCGCGTCTCGGTGGAGTCGAAGTCGGGCACGCCGGTTGCGAATCTCTCGGCGGCGGACTTCAGGGTGCTGGATAACAAGGCGGAGCAGCGCATCACGTCCTTCCATGCGCTGAGCGGACCGGAGGCGCAGGCAGAGGTCATCGTGGTGCTGGACAGCGTGAACGTGCCCTATTCGCGTGTGGCGTATGCACGGCAGGAGATCGATCGAGCGTTGACGGCCAACGACGGGCGACTACCGCAGCCCACAGCGCTGGGAGTCCTGGAGGATCGCGGGATCCAGATTCAGCCCGGGTTTACGACCGACGGGAATTCGCTGAAGGCGGCGTTGGACAATTACACGGTGAGTTTGCGCACGATCACGAGATCCGCAGGGTTTTATGGGGCGGAGGACCGCCTGAACATTTCGCTGAGTGCGATGCGCATGCTGATCACGCGAGAGGCGGAACGGCCCGGACGCAAAGTGATTGTGTGGATCTCGCCGGGGTGGCCGCTGCTGGGCGGCCCAAGTGTGACGCTGTCGTCGGCGCAGCGGCGTGGGATCTTCGACCAGGTGGTGGCGCTCTCGACGCAGATGCGCGAGGGCGGGATCACGGTGGATGCGGTGAATCCGCTAGGGGCCGCGGAGAACGTCGGGTATGTGAATTATTACCAGAGCTTTCTGAAAGGCGTTGAGAAGCCGAGCGAGGTGGATCTCGGTGACCTGGGTTTGCAGGTCCTGGCTATCCAGAGCGGGGGCCTGGTGCTGAACGGGAGCAACGATGTCCGGGGGTTGCTGCAGCGCTGCTTTGCGCAGCTGCGGGGGACTTACGATCTTTCGATTGAGGCTGCGCCGGGGGAGCGCCCGAACGAGTATCACCAGCTGCAGGTGAAGGTGACGAGGCCGGGCCTGACAGCGCATGCCAGCACCGGATACTACGCTCGGCCTTCGTTTGATCCGGCGGCACAGCGGGTTCCTGTGCCGGTGGGCGGCACGAAGTAGCGAGCCGGCTTTTCGTCGGGATGCGAGCGAGGCGAAGGCCTTGACGAGGTCGCCTGAGGAGAGCACTATAGAGCCCTCCTCAAAGGAGGCACGCATATGCGGTCGCACGCACTGCTGCTCGCCTTCGTCATGGGATGCACGCCGGTCTTCCCTTCCGGGTCCCTTGTCATGCTCGCCCAAAAGGCTGCACCTCTGACATCGACACAAGATCGCGAGGCGCTGCACAACAGCGCCGACTGGGCTCTGATCGCATCGCATCTTCCGGATCCCGCCACGGCCACGGTGGAGAAGCTTGTGACCGCCGGCGATGTCTTACGCGCGCGCCGGTTTCCGCACGATGCGTTGGACTATTACGGCTACGCCATGGCCCGGGGCGGAGACGTGACCGCTCTGCTGAACAAGATGGGAATTCTGCGGCTCGAACTGCGACAGAATGATCTGGCGCACGAGCTGTTTCTGCGGATCGTGCGTACTCACAAGAAAGATGCGACGGCATGGAACAACCTGGCCGTTACGGACTATGCGAGCCAGCGTTACCGGGCGGCTGTGGATGAGTACAAGCGCGCCTGCAAGCTGGACAAACACTCCGCGATCTTCCGGGCGAATCTTGGGCTGGCCTACTTCGAGCTGGGCGATGCGTCGCAGGCTCGCAAGGAGTTTGCGGAAGCGCTGAAGCTGGATCCGACGATCATGACGGCCCGGGACGGCGGAGGGTCGACGGCGCACATCCTGGGAGCGCACAACTACCCGGGCATGTGCCTGGAGATGGCCAAGCTGTATGCGCAGCAGAACCAGCCGGAGACGATGCTGTACTGGCTGGCGAAGGGCAGCGATGCGGGGCTGGATGTACTCGAAGCAGTGCGGGACCACCCAGCACTCGGCGCTTATCGCAAGGACCCGCGGGTGCTGCTGCTGATCGCGAATAGCGCGCAACTCCACGGGCGCGCGGTGGCGGCAGACAAGCCGCCCAGCCTGGGCACGGCACAGCAACCGCAGTAGAGCGGAGACGGTGCGAGGGGATCGGGGCGCTAGCGAAAGGGACAGTGCCGACAACCTGAGTTGCAACAGTAGCCGCGCTTCAGGTGGAACGCGGCAGTGAAGACGAGGAACGGACCTTCGTAGTACGCGTCTTCGGGCTGCAGGGTCTCCGCCGTGCGTGGTTGCTGTGGTGGCGGTGTGCCCGGATCACTCCCGGACAGGCCTTCGGCGACGCGGAGCTGCGCGTCGTTCACGGCGGGGCTGGAGTCCGCTGACGCAGGGCCGGGGCGGGTGGGAGGCGCGCTCATGAGGCTCCGAGATCAGACCAGAGCCGCGGGGTTTCGGCGGGTACGACGATGCCGGGGAGCAATGGCGCGGGAGCAACCGAGGGTGTGGGCTCTGCATGCTCGGAGTGGAGTACGCCGTTGCGGAGATGGATCTGGCGGCCGGGGATGGAGGGGACGCGCTCGCCGGGTAGAAGGATGCCGACGAGATTAAGCGGATCAGCGGCGGCGAGAGGAACCACCTGGTCTGAGGAGCGAGTGCGAGCGGCGCGCAGGGCCTCGGCGGCTTCGGGCAAGGCAAACTGCTCGCCGAAGGGACCGGTGACGAAGCGACCGCCGCGGATCTCGCCGCGGGCTTCGAGGCGCCGGAGCATGGGCAGGAGGTCACGCCATTTGGGGGCGTTGGATTCGCGGGCGAGGAGCTCGCGGAAGAGCACGCCATAGCGCAGGAGGAGAAGCCGCGCGTGGCTTTCGAGCGCTGTGTCGGCGCGTTTGGCTGCATCGATCAGGCGGGTGCGCTCGGTCTCATCGGCGTGTGCGAGCTGCCTGGCGGAGGCATGCGCGTGGAGGAGCGGCGAGGATGAGGGGTCCCAGAGCAGCGACCAGCGTCCCGCGGTGGTGCGGGCTGCGGCACGTTTGCGCAGGCTGGTGGCAGGAGTCTGTGCGACCGCGACAGACTTGCGGCGAGGATCCATCATCGCGCGGAGCTGGTCGAAGCCGTCCGCCGACGCGAGGCCGGCAGTGGCGAGTTCCCAGAGAGCGGTGGTGGTCTGCAGCTTGCTGAGGCCGGAGAGGCGCTGGAGGTCGGCGGTGAAGGCGGCGCCGCGGTCTGCGAGGAGCGCACGGAGGCGCTGCGCTTCGGGAGAGAGCGAATGGGCGAGGGTAGGTTCGTCGATGCACTTGGCGGCGAGCGTGGCGTGCAACCAGTCGGCGGACTCGCGAAGATAGAAGGTGATGGGCGCGGCCGAGGACGGGATGACGCGGCGCGGGGTGAGGGTGCGGGTTGAGCGGGGTTCCGTAGGGCTGGGTTCCGGTGCTGAGATCCTGAGCCAGGCAGGGTGGGGGGAGACACGGCCCCAGCCTACGATGCCGGCGAGGCAGAGGTTGTCCAGCCAGCGTGGATCGTAGTTGGTGACGCGGGCGGGGAGTATGGAGCGCTCCCACTCGGCGGCCGGGGCTTCGAAG
>DATLMQ010000108.1:0-2285 GCA_035537215.1 Acidobacteriaceae bacterium | reverse complement strand
GCTCGATGATGGCCGCGCCGAACGGGCCACCCGTCCCATGCACCACGTTCGCGCGCGAGACGTCGATGGCGAGGCGCATCTTCTCCTCGTCGGTCGTGTAGCGGCGGTCCCAGTCGACGGTGCTCTCGACCCAGTCGGGGTACTCGATGTGGATGGGCGGGATGCGCATGAGGCGAGTCGGAGAGAGGTGGCGGATGAGCGGACCCTTCGAACCATAGCCCGCAAATAGTCGAACAGCAATCTCACACAGAGCCGCAGAGGAGAACGGAAAGGCGGAAAGGAAAGAACTTTCTCATCCGTTCTTGCAGTTCCCTCTGTGTCTTCTATGAGAAGGCTTTGTCTGTCAAGGGCCAACGTGGTGGCCCTGCCGGCCATTGGCCGGCACTCGCCCCGGACCGCTCTTCTATCCGCACTCTGGACTGCGCGCTCTTAGGCGCCGGTGCATGCTGGTATCCGATGACCTCTCCCGATGCTGCCAACTCTGTTGCGGCCTCAGCTTCGGACCAAGACACAGATCGCAGTCATCGGCGGCGAGGTATGTGGGGCGAGTCTGCCTCCTCCATTCTGCGCCGGCTACGCGGCCCGCTTGCTCTGCCGGTTCGGATCGTAGGCCGCCTCCGTGACCCAGAGGCGGTGCAGCAGCACGGCGAGCTTGCGTGCCACCGCGACAACCGCCCGCTTCTTGGCGTTCTTCCCGCCGCGCGCCGCGATCGCGCTCCCGAAGCGCCGCAGGTCGCACTCCGGACCGAACGGCCCCAGGATGTACTGCGCTGCGCTGACCAGGAGGCGCCGCCCCAGCTCGTCCCCCGCTTTCGTGATGCCGAGCTGAGGCGTGCTGTCGCTGCTGTCGTCCAGGCGCGGCACCAGCCCGAAGTACGGCCCCACGTCCCGGCTCTGCTTGAAGCGCTTCGGATCCTCGATCAGGAGCACGAACGCCAGCGCGGTCAGCGCCCCCACTCCCTTCAGCTGCTGCAGGCGCACGGCGGCCGGGTATTCCAGAGCGATCTGCTCCACCTGCCGGTCCATGGCCTTGATCCGCTGCGTCACATCGGTGATGACTGCCAGCATCGGCTCCAGTACGACCCGCAGCTCACTGGGGATCTGGTGGGCGGCGCGTCCGGCGAACACCTCCGCCGAGCAGATCGTGACCCGTCCTCCGATCGCCTTGACCGCCCCGCGCACGTGGTTGATCAGCTTGGTGCGCACCCGCACCAGCTGGTCGCGGGCTCGAATCAGCTCCAGGTGCCCCTGCGCTCTCGCGCTCCGGTGCTGCACAGGGTGCAACAGCTTCACGTCAGCTCTGCCTTGCCGAGCCAGGAACTCCGAATCCGTGCGGTCGTTGCGCTTCTTGCGCCGCCTGCTTCCATACAGCTCGCTGGGATTCGCGACCACCACCTCATGGCCCAACTCGGCGATCTGCCGCGAGATCCACGGCGAGTGCGTTCCCGCCTCCATCACCACGCGACACCGCTCCCGGCCCGCGAAGTACGTCTCCACTCCGCTTCGTGTCGTCGGTACCGCCGCGGTGCGGATCACGCGCGATTTCTCGTCCACCTCGCAGGTATGACTTTTCCGGTCCCCGAGGTCCAACCCGATGGTGATCTTCGGGAACCACACCGTATCGCTGAGCATGGCTGTCCTCCGGCTTCGGGGCGTCTTGCCCGTAAACGGTCACTTTCCTGGCGAGCGTAATCTACGCTACGCCGCGACCGGCCGGGGGCAGCCTTCTCATACCAACTCTGTGTGAGGCCGTTTTTTTTACAGAACGCCGCGCCCGTTGCCCACGCCGTCACCAGCCCCGACCGGGAGTTCCGCGCCGTCGCCCAGCATGCCGCTGCGGCCCACGAGCTGCGCGGCGAGGACGGTCTGGATGACGCCGGTGATGTTGTTGGTGGTCGCCTCCGGCGCACCGGTCTCGGACCCGCTCGCGATCGTCACCAGGCGCGCCTTGGCCAGCGCGTCGGCGATGAACGGCGCCACGTCCGGCAGCATCTCGATCTGCTTGTAGCGGAAGTACGCCTCGCCGCCGCTCTGGATGGCCTCGTTCACCTTGCGGATGCTCTCCGCCGTGGCCTGCGCCACCGTGGTGATGCGGATGGCCTCGGCCTGGGCCTGCGCCTCGGCGTCGATGCGCACGCGCTCGGCGTCGGCGCGGGCCTGGGCGATCTGGGTGGCCTCGAGCTCCGACGTGCGCTGCACGGCGAGGGCGTCCTGCTTCTTCGCCTCGGCGCCGGCGATGAGCGCCGCGTTGGCGGCGCGCGTCTGCTCCAGCTCGCGCTGCTTGT
>DATLMQ010000107.1:0-3902 GCA_035537215.1 Acidobacteriaceae bacterium | reverse complement strand
ACTCGCCTGCCACCAGCGGCCCCGGCATATACGGCCCCGTCGCGGTCACGGTCGAGATGCTGAACTGCGCGCGCCCCTCGCCCCGATACCGCTGCGGATCCCACATCCCTACCGTCAGGTACATGCCCTTCTGAAACCCCGGCGAATCCAGCTTCACATCCATCCGCTGCATTCCCTCGGGCATCGTGAACGTCAGCATCTCGTGCGTTGCCAGCTTCTCCGGCGAGATCGTCCCCCGCAGCACAATCTCCGCCGGATCCATCTGCGCCTGCGCCTGCGCCTGCGCCTCAGCTCGTGCCCCGGCCCCCGAGCTCCCAGCCAGCCAAGCCGCCATTACCCCCAACAGTTTCCCCGCACGCACCCACCGGATCCCCATCACAAGATCTCCCGTCTCGGCGAATTTCCCCGCCACAAACCCACCGCGCACATCGCATCGTTTCTCTAGCGCCAGATTTATTTGCTAGGTATACAGTAGAACCGCATCTGTATACGCCTCGCATAGCGACCCCCAAAAGCTCGCTCCATCTCATCCTCCGGGAGACCATTGCATTGTTCGACTACAAGAAGCTCTTTGACTTGTCCGGGAAGAAGGCGCTGGTCGTCGGCGCCGGCAGCGGCATCGGTGAAGCTGTCGCCTACGGGCTGGCCGCCCACGGCGCCCACACCATCTGCGCCGACATCAACCTCGACGCCGCGCAAAAGGCCGCCGACGCCATCCGCGCCCAGGGAGGCAGCTCCGAGGCCGTCGCCATCGACATCGGCAACGGCGTGCAGGTAAAAGCCGTCATCGGCGCCCACACCGATCTCGACGTCCTCGTCAGCACCCCCGCCATCAACGTCCGCAAAGAGCTCCTCGATATGACGGACGAAGAGTTCGACCGCGTCCTCTCGCTCAACCTCAAAGGCACCTTCCGCCTCATCACCGCCGCCGGCCGCAACATGAAGGCGCGCGGGAAGGGAAGCATCATCGCCTACGCCAGCATCCGCGCCCTCACCGTCGAGCCCGGCCAGGGCGTCTATGCCGCCACCAAGGCCGGCGTCCTGCAGATGTGCCGCGCCCTCGCCGCCGAGCTCGGCCCCTACGGCGTCCGCGTCAATGCCGTCGGCCCCGGCGTCGTCGACACCCCGCTCACCGCGCCCATCGCCGCCAACAAGGACTGGTACGACGCCTACGCCCGCAAGAGCGCGCTCGGCCGCTGGGCCAAGCCCCACGAGATGGCCGGCGCCGCCGTCTACCTCGCCTCCGACGCAGGCTCCTTCGCCACCGGCACCCTCACCATCGTCGACGGCGGCTGGACCGCGGTCGACGGCCGCTTCACCCCGCCGCTCTAAATTGCACTCCTGAAAGCAGCTTCACCGGCGGTTCGCGACCTCCCGCGAGCCGCCCGTGTACAGCGCCCCTCCTGCAGCCTCGCAGCACTGCTGCTAGCATGAAAGCTGATGCCAGAATCCAAGTTGCAGATCATCCCACTCGGCGGACTGGGCGAGTTCGGCATGAACTGCCTCGCCCTTCGCTTCGGCGACGACATCATCGTCATCGACGCCGGTCTCATGTTCCCTGAAGAAGAGCTCCTGGGCGTGGACATCGTCGTCCCCGACATCAGCTACCTCGTCGAAAACCGTTCCATGGTCCGCGGCATCGTGCTCACGCACGGCCACGAAGACCACATCGGCGGCCTCCCCTGGATCCTCTCCGAGCTCAACGTCCCCGTCCACGGCACCGAGTTCACCCTCGCCTACGTCGAAGGCAAGCTCGATGAACACCGCCTCCTTGACGACGCCGAGCTGATCGAGATCCTGCCTGGCCGCCGCTTCACCCTCGGTCCCTTCAGCATCATGCCCATCCGCGTCACGCACTCCCTCGTGGACTGCGTCGCGCTCGCCATTCACACCCCCGTCGGCATCATCCTCCACACCGGCGACTTCAAGATCGATCTCTCCTCTCCGGACGGCCACCCCTTCGACCTGCAGGCCTTCGCCGACCTCGGCAAGCAGGGAATCCTTGCCCTGCTCCAGGACTCCACCAACGTCGACCGCCCCGGCTTCACCCCCGGCGAGCAGGCCGTCCGTCCCCGCCTCGACGACATCTTCGCCGCCGCCCAGAAGAAGCTCTTCTTCTCCTGCTTCTCCTCCTCGATCCACCGCATCCGGATCGCCACCGAGCTCGCCCACAAGCACGGCCGCAAGGTCGCCATCATCGGCCGCTCCATGGATAACTCCGCCGAGATCGCGCAGGACCTCGGCTACCTCGATCCTCCGCCCGGCCTTCTGATCCATCCCGGCCAGATCAGGGACCACGCCCCGCACGAGCTCTGCATCATGATCTCGGGCACCCAGGGCGAGCCCATGAGCTCCCTCTCCCGCGCCGCGGTCGACAACCACAAGTTCGCCCGGATCGACGCCGGCGACACCGTCGTTCTCAGCTCCCGCATCATCCCCGGCAACGAGAAGGCGATCTATCGCGTCATCGATCACCTCGAGCGCCGCGACGCCCGCGTCATCAACGACGACGGCACCCACGGCCTCATCCACGTCTCCGGCCATGGCTCGCAGGAAGAGCTGCGGATGATGATCAACCTCGTCCGGCCGAAGTTCTTCATCCCCATCCACGGCGACTACCGCCACCTCAAGCGCCACGCTGAGCTCGCCGCCGCCACCGGCATTCCTCAAAAGATCGTGCTCCTCGAAGACGGCGATGTACTCTCGCTCGATCGCGACTCCGCGGAGAAGACCGGGAAGATCACCACCGGCCGCGTCTGCATCGACAACAATTCCACTGCCGACGTCGTCGAAGACACCGTCATCCGCGACCGCAAACAGCTCGGTGGTGACGGCCTCTTCCTCCCCATCATCGCCATCAACAAGCGCACCGGCCAGGTCGAAGGCCAGCCCGAGATCAGCACCCGCGGCTTCGCGGCCGACGACCCCGAGCTCCTCCGCAACGCCCGCGAGATCGTCGCCCGCACCCTCGAGCAATCCAGCGAAGAAGAGCGCCGAGACTACGGCGTCATGAAGGACAAAATTCGCGGCGACCTCAAGCGCTTCATCCAGAAGAACGCCAACCGCCGCCCGCTGATCATGCCCATCATCCTGGAGCTGTAGCCCTACGGCTCCAGCCCTCTAGTTGCCTCTTCTCTTGAACGCAAAGCGCTCGCGCAATCGCCAGGGTCCGCCCAGGTAGTCCCACCAGTCCAGCCCTACGGCCTCGGCCTCCCACGGCACAAAAACCGCGCGCAGCTCGTCCAGCAGCGCCTTCGCCTCCCCGCCGCTCACCTTGTTCTGCACCACCACGTGCGGTCGAAATCCCTGCTGATCCTGGCGGCTCAGGTGCCGCGCGAACGCCGTCGCCAACCGTCCGTGCAGTCCTAGAAGCTCCGCGCTCTCCAGGGAAAGCGCGACGCCCCGTCCCAGCGACATGACCCCGGCCACCGGAACGGCGAAGCTGCCCAGGGCCTCCGCCTCCCGCGTCAGCGCGCCCCGGACCTCCTCGTTCTCCGGAAGCGTATGGAACAGGGTGAGGTGCGCCCCGATGCGATTCAGCGCCGCCGGATAGTGCGCCTGCCGCAGCTCCTCGAACCGCTCCTGCGAAGCCGCATCCAGCGCCAGCGTCAGCACCCTGGTCGCCGCAAGCGCTTCGTTCATCTACTCCCCGCGCTCTACGTCTTCCAGCACCTTCTCGCTCTCCAGCGGCTTGCGCGCAAAGTAGTACAAGCTGAACGCCAGCGCCGCAAACGCCAGCACACTCACGAGATCGTGGTGCAGGGGATTGCTCTCCGGAAATCGCGGAATCGCCGTCTCCCGCACCGACTCGTAGATCTTCACGCACACGCCCACCAGCCCCATGATCCCGCCCGCGGCAATCAGCCCCGATGCATACAGGCTCCCCGAGCTGATCTCACTCT
>DATLMQ010000106.1:0-6617 GCA_035537215.1 Acidobacteriaceae bacterium | reverse complement strand
CCGGGACCGGACGTGGGTGGGTGGATCGGCGGCCTTAATACCAAAGGTCACACGTTGGTAATGAATTCGCTACAGTACAATTTTTTCGAAACAGGGTAAACCTTCCCAGGCTGGCCCAGGAGAATGATTTTGCCGATGCCGTTGAGTGCGCCCGCCACCGATCCCGTACGCGCCGCCGTGCGCTTTCCGTTGCACCTGGATCTAACGTTGTCGACGGATGAGCGGGAGTATCGGGCGGTGACCGAGGATGTGTCGTCGGCGGGGTTGCTGTTTGCGAGTGAAGAGGTACCGCCACTGGACAGCACGGTACGGTTTCAGATTAAGATGCCTGCCGCGATCATGGGCGGCCCGGACGACGTCGTTCTGGAGTGCGTTGGGCGGATTGTGCGCCATGATTTTGCCGGAGGCCGGAATATGGCGGCGGCAGTGATTGATAAGTATTCCTTGAAGGCTGAGCAGCAGCATGAACGCTAACGGATCCAAGATCGTACAAGACGGTGCAGCGCCAGAAGAAGGCGTTGGAATTCGGGTCCTTCTCGCCGATTCGCAGGCCATCTACAGGGTGGGTATGCGCAAGGTGTTTGCGCTGGAGGACGACATCCGCGTGGTGGCGCAGGCCGAGACGCTGGAGAACCTGTATGCGGCGCTGCAGCGCTTTCCCACGGATGTGGTGGTGCTGGAGGGCCAGCTGATCGCGGGAACGATCGATGCGATTCCGCAGTTCATGCGGCGGGCGCCGAACGCGAAGCTGATTGTGCAGGTGTCGGAGGCGGACGAGGGGAACACGGTGGAGCTGTACCGGCGCGGGGTCCGCGGGGTAGTGCCGCGGTCGATCTCGCCGGACCTGCTGGTGAAGTGCGTACGCAAGATTGCGGCGGGGGAGACGTGGATCGACAACCAGTCGATCTCGTGGGTGATCGATGCGTACCGGGCGCAGGCGGCGTCGCTGACGAATCCGCGGACACAGCCGAGGTTGTCGGAGAAGGAGCTGGCGATCATTGCGTGCATTACGCGCGGGATGCGGAACAAGGAGATCGCCTACCAGATTGGGACGACCGAGCAGGTGGTGAAGAACTACCTGAGGAAGGTGTACGACAAGCTGGGGGTTTCCGACCGGCTGGAGCTGGCGCTGTACTGCCTGCACCACCAGATTCTGAAGCAGGAGACGGCCGCGGCGGAGCTGACGCTGGTGGATCCGGGGACGCCGCTTAGGGCGAAGCTGTAAGGTTCGCTTCTGGTTTTGTCTGTAAATCTATGATGAAGTTAGGTTTAGACGTGGTGCGGAGCTCCTCCAGGTGAGGTGGGCTGGAGGAGTTGAGCCTGGGGCGGCCTCGTAGGTGTGCTTTCAATTCGAGTTTCGAGTGGCCAGTTTTGAGTTTTCAGATGTGAGTTTTTGAGTGCTGGCTTGGGGTATCGCCGGTTGCGCAGGAACTTGCCGCGGGGCTAGTGTGTGGGGCTGGGCGCCTTGGCGGATGGGCGCTGGAGGATCACGATGGGCCCCGTAGAGAGCGCGGTGCCGGAGCTGGTGCAGTCCCGGCCGTACCTGATGGAGCAGGACTGGGAGGCGTATAGCCCGGAGCAGCATGCGGTGTGGGCGGAGCTGGTGGGGCGGCGGCTGCCGCAGCTGGAGCGGCATGCGTGTGCGGAGTATCTGGACGGGTTTCAGCGGATCGGGCTGCAGCCGGATCGTCTGCCGAGGCTGGGGGATGTGAGTGCGCGGCTGCGACCGCGGACCGGGTGGCAGTCGACGCCGGTGAGCGGGTTTCTGCCGGCGGGAGCGTTTTTCGAGATGCTGGCGGCGCGGAGGTTTCCGACGACGACATGGATCCGAGGGCGCGAGAGCCTGGAGTACACGCCGGAGCCGGACATTTTTCACGATGTGTTTGGGCATGTGCCGATGCATGCGCACCCGGTGTTTGCGGACTTTCTGCAGCACTACGGGAAGGTGTGTGCGGCGCTGACGGATCAGGAGGACCTGGAGCGGATGGGGAGGCTGTTCTGGTTCACGGTGGAGTTTGGGGTGATCCGGCAGGGAGGGGAGATCAAGGTATATGGGAGCGGGCTGATCTCGTCGCATGGGGAGTGCACGCACGTGGTGGAGGCGGGGCCGGGGCAGGGGCCGGAGATACGGGAGTTCGACCTGGAGAAGGTGCTGGAAGAGAAGGTGGACACGGGGCACGAGCAGAAGGTGCTGTACGCGATTGAGTCGTTTGACCAGATATTCACGGCGACCAAGGAGGCGGAGGCGCGGCTGGGGTAGGCTGAGGGGAGTTTGGCGGAAGGGACGGGAGCGGCCCTGATGCGGAGGCTGGGAGAGATGGCTGAGAAGGTGGGGATTCCGGCGGACGATCTGGGGCGGGCGATGGTGGTGGCGCGGCCGGCTTCGGTACCAGCTGTTCCCCACGTACTCTGTCTATCTCCACGGCACTAGGAATTTTCAGACCGCGCAGGGTACATCCGGTGCCTTTGCCGGTCTGCCTCCCGGACAATCACTGATGCAGAGTCAGCCTCAATGAGGCATCGATAGAGAGTGGATCATTATGAACGCAAGATCGCCGAACTGGATTCTGCGCAATGTCCTTTGCCTGATGCTTGGGAGCACACTTCTACCCTTTGCAATGTATGGGCAGACGCAAAAGGAACCCAACGAACTCGACCGGGCCATCGCAAGAACTAAATCCGGTAATGTCGGCTCCAGAGATGTCGAGATCCTTGCGAAATTCAAGGCGACGCAGTCTATCCCCGCGCTTGAGGCCCAATTTGCGCGGACAACAGACATGAACACCAAGATGAAGATCGCCGACGGTTTGGTTCGGCTTGGAGACAAGGACGATGCCTATTGGAACTTTTTGCTCCAGCAGGCAACGCTCGCGGTGAACAGCGATCTTCCCGAACCTTTTTACGATTCACAGGGCAACGCAACGGGGCGGCAGCTCGCTCCAGATTTCAAAGCCTGGATACAGGCACATCAGATCGATGCGAGCACCGCAATTCGCTCTGCGCTATTTGATCTTCCGAGTAGAGTCATGCTCTTGGGCGAGACTGGCGACGCGCGAGGTATCCCGCTTATGCGGCGTGCTCTCCAGTCTCGCAACTACCTGATGATCGTTTGGGCTGCGAAAGGTCTAGCTCTGACTCAAGACAAGCAATCGATACCGCTGATCATTGCGGCGGTCCAGGGAGCCCCACCCGAGTACCAAGCCCTGATCGCTGAGTCGCTGCTTTACTTCGATGATGTGCCAGCACAGAATGCCGCGGATAGCTACATGCCAAAGGACCAGGCCAAGATTGCCCGTGAAGAGAAGACACGAGGGCGAGGAGTCTTCGGCTGGTAAAGATTGGTAAACAATGCAGACCTTCATGACAAGGGTCTGAACACGGCAGATCAGATTCCAATGCCAAACCCATACTCACGCCTGAGCTTGGGCGCGAACTGCTGCTGTAATGGCTTGATCTGCTGCTCTTGATATTGCTCCCGCATGTGAGGGTTAATAACTCTTCCGAGAGCTCGGCCTTGAGCCAGAAGGGTGGACCGTGGTCGAAGGAGAATGGGTAGCAGGGGACTGGGTGTATCGGGGCGGGATTTGACCGGCGGGCTTCAGCCCGGTACTCTTCTAGAGATGGGCTTTCTTTGCATGAGCGCGTGTTGTCTTTGCCCTGGGGCTGAGGCGCGCGCTGCTGCTCACTGATTGAGCGAACCGGAATCGCGAACCCTGATGCCCACGAGTTGAAGATCGTGGGCTTTTCTTTTTATCGAAGACACTGGAGATTGAGATTGGCTGACACAGCGAGTACGGCCCCCGTGCAGGCGGCGGCGCCCAAGGAGACCAAGGCGCAGAGGAGCGAACGGCTGAAGCGGGAGAAGAACCCGTGGGAGGCGTGGAACGAGGTTCGGGAGTTTGCGCGGCAGGGGCGGGAGAGTGTGCTGCCGGAGTGGGCGGGGACGTACTTCAAGTGGTGGGGAATCTATACGCAGGGCGACGGCCTGGGGGTGACGGGCGGCGTAGGCGGCGAGGGCAAGGCGACCGAGTACTTCATGATGCGGATCGGGCTGCCGAACGGGCTGCTGACGTCGCACCAGCTGCACACGATTGCGGACATCACGGCCAAACATGCGCGCGGGGTGGCGGACATTACGACGCGGCAGAATATCCAGCTGCACTGGCTGACGATCGAGTCGCTGCCGGAGGTGGTGGACCGGCTGACGGAGATCGGGCTGTCGCCGAAGGGGGCGTGCGGGGATGTGGTGAGGAACGTGACCGGGTGCCCGCTGGCGGGGCTGGACGGGCATGAGCTGCTCGATGCATCGCCGCTGGCGGTGGAGATTGCGCGGAAGCTGACGGCGAATCCGGAGTTTTACAACCTGCCGCGGAAGTTCAAGATTTCGGCGACGGGATGCCCAATCTGGTGCACGTATCCGGAGATCAACGACGTGGCGCTGACGGCGCTGAAGCGCGTGAAGGATGGTCAGGAGGAGATCGGCTACAGCGTGCGGGTGGGCGGTGGGCTTTCCAATGAGCCGCACCTGGCGGTGAGGCTGAACGCGTTTGTGCCGCAGGACAAGGCGTACGACGTGGTGAGGACGGTGTGCGAGATCTTCCGCGATGCGGATGTGCTGCGCGAGAACCGGACGCGGGCGCGGCTCAAGTACCTGTTTATGAAGAACGGATGGACGGCGGAGCGGATGCTGGCCGAGGTAGAAGAGCGGCTGGGATACAAGTTCGATCCGGCGGACGAGGGGCCGGTGGCGGAGGATGTGTATCGCGACCATGTGGGCGTGCATCGGCAGAGGCAGGCGGGGCTGAGCTATGTGGGCGCGACGGTGCTGAACGGGAGGGTGGATCCGGAGCGGATGCATGCGCTGGCGTCGCTGGCGGAGCAGTATGGCGACGGGCAGCTGCGGGCCACGATCGGGCAGAACATTGTGCTGGTGAACATCCCGAACGAGAAGGTTTCGGCGGTGGTGGAGCGCGTGGTGGAGATGGGGCTAGAGGTGGAGCCGACGGTGTTCTTCCGGGGAGCGGTGGCGTGCACGGGGACGGAGTTCTGCAAGCTGGCGATCGCGGAGACCAAGGGCTTCAATAAGTGGCTGGTGGGCGAGCTGGAGGAGCGGATTCCGGAGTTCGACCAGCAGTTCCGGCTGCATGTGACGGGGTGCACGAACTCGTGCGGGCAGAGCTGGATCGCGGACATCGGGCTGGAAGGAAAGAAGATGAAGAAGGACGGCAAGATGGTGGACGCCTTCTACTTCTGCGTGGGCGGGGCGTTGGGCGAGTATGCCGGGATTGCGCGGCAGATCGGGTATCGCGCGGCGGCGGAGGACTGCCCGGAGGCGATCGAGCGGCTGCTGCGAGGGTATCTGCGCAAGCGGACGGAGGGCGAGAACCTGCGGGCGTACTTCCGGCGACGGACGGATGCGGAGCTGCGCGAGGATCTGGCAGGCGAGGTGGTGGTGCCGGTGGAGCGGGATGCGGCACCGGGGCGGGTGCCGGCGAACGTTGGGTAAGGAGAGACGGTGAGCCTGTTTCCGATGTTCCTGAAGCTGACGGCACGGCCCTGCGTGGTGGTGGGGGCCGGGACGATCGCGGAGGGGAAGATCGAGAGCCTGCTGCAGGCGGAGGCACAGGTGACGGTGATTGCACCGGAGGCGCTGCCGCGGGTGCGGGAGTGGGCTGCGGGCGGAGATCTCCGGTGGGAGCAGAGGGAGTATCGCGCGGGCGATCTGGCGGGGGCGTTTCTGTGTGTGGCCGGGACGGCGACGGCGGAGGTGAACCGCGCGGTGTTTGCGGAGGCGGTGGAGCGCGGGGTGCTGTGCAATGCGGTGGACGATCCGCCGTTCTGCGATTTTTACTTTCCGTCGATTGTGCGGAGGGGGGAGCTGCAGATTGCAATCTCGACGGCGGGGGACAGCCCGGCGCTGGCGCAGCGGCTGCGCAAGGAGATCAATGCGGCGCTGCCGCTGGATACGGGCGAGTGGCTGATGGAGCTGGGGCGGCTGCGGCGCGAGGTGACGGCGGCCGAGCCGATCGGGGAGCCTCGGAAGCAGCTGCTGCATGAGCTGGCGGCGCGCGAGGTGTGCGGGTTCGATGGATGCCCGGCGCGGGCGCGGGCGCGGCAGCATGCGCGGGAGCAGGGGTATGGGGCCGGGGTGGAGACGCAGATTTCCTCCGGGAATGACAACCTGGGGAATGACGGCTCGGGGAATGAGAAATCGAAGGACATTGGGGGCGGGGCCGGGGATTGGCGTCCAGAGTCGTCGAAGGAGGAGAGGCGATGACCCGGGCGGAGAAGGGCACGGTGTACCTGGTGGGGGCGGGGCCGGGAGATCCTGAGCTGCTGACGATGAAGGCGGCGCGGCTGCTGGAGACCGCGGATGTGGTGCTGCATGACGACCTGGTGCCGGCGGAGGTGCTGCGGCTGGCGGACGCGCATGCAATGGTGACGAGTGTGGGGAAGCGGTGCGGGCGGGCGAGGATTACGCAGGCGGGGATCCACTCGCTGATGGTGGACGCGGCCCGGGCGGGGCAGAGTGTGGTGCGGTTGAAGTCGGGGGATCCGCTGGTGTTTGGGCGGGCGGGCGAGGAGATTGCGGCGCTGCGGGCGGCCGGGGTTCGGTT
>DATLMQ010000105.1:0-8961 GCA_035537215.1 Acidobacteriaceae bacterium | reverse complement strand
GACCTTGGGGCAACGCAGTTCGCGCTTCCCGCGGCTGTGGACCTGCTGCGGTCACTGCGCACGCCAGTGCAGGAGGATACGCGCGAGGTGGTGATGCTGGCGGCGACAGATCCGGCCAACCCGTATGGAGCTCTGCTGCGTTGGCCGGCGGCACAGGAAGAGGGATCGACGTTGACGCGCACGGTGGGCGCGCGGGTGGTGCTGGTAGACGGCGCATTGACGGCGTACCTGCGCCGGGGAAATGCGAACATCCAGGTGCTTATCCCGGAGGATGAGCCGGCGCGATCCCAGGTGTCACGGGCGCTGGCTGAATTTCTGGTGGCGCAGGTGCAGCGCGAAGGCAATCCGGAAGGGCGCGGCCGCACGAGCATGCTGGTGACCAGCGTTAATGGTGTACCGGTTGCCGAGCATTCGCTGGCCCGCTTCCTGCTGGACGCGGGTTTCCAGCCGGCGCCGATGGGCTTCAATGTGCGCAGAGGACTGCCGCAGCTGCCGGGGCGTGTCGTGGAGACTCGCGCCGATGCCTGAAGGAGATACGATCTTTCGCGCGGCGCGCACGCTGCAGAAGGGACTCGGCGGACGGGTGGTGACGGGGTTTGAGACTGCGCTGGCGCCACTGGCGCGCGTGAATGACGACGCACCTCTGGCGGGCCGGAGGGTGGAGAAAGTGGAGGCACGCGGAAAGTGGTGCCTGATCTTTTTCTCGGGCGATCTCATTCTGGTGACGCACATGCTGATGTCCGGGTCATGGCATCTTTATCGGACGGGGGAACGCTGGTGGTCGCCGCGCAGTGCGATGCGCGTGGCGATTACCTGCGGAGAGATGCAGGCGGTGGGCTTCAACGTGCCCGTTGCGGAGTTCCATACGGCACGGTCGCTGGAGCGGAGCTCATCGATTCCCAGGCTGGGAGTGGACATCCTCGGAGGGGAATACACCCCCGAAGCCGGCGTGGCGGCGCTGCGGGGGTATGGGTTGATGCATCCGGAGGCGGAGGTTGCCGATGTGTTGCTGAACCAGCGGGTGATCGCGGGGCTCGGCAATGTCTACAAGTCTGAGGTGGCGTTCACCGCGGGCGTGAATCCATTCCGGCAGATGCGCACGCTGAACGATCGGGAGATCGAGCGGATGGCCGAGGCCTCGCAGCGGTATATGAAGGCCAATGTGCTGGACGGCTCAGGTGACGGCATGGTGACGTACACAGGCAACCGGCGCACGACGCACGATATGGATCGGAGCCAGCGTCTCTGGGTGTACGGGCGGCAGGGTGAGGAGTGCCGGCGATGTGGGGGCGTGATCGAGATGCGCAAGCAGGGAATGGGGGCGAGGCCTACGTACTGGTGTCCGGAGTGCCAGCCCTGGATCGCTGCCGACGGGCAGGACAGCGCGGTCCCGCACGGACGCAAGGTCAAGTTGTCCGGAGGGCGGCGACGAGCGAGCTGCTGAGGTGTTCGCTATTGAGGCGGCTGTTGTTGCTGCTGGTCCTGCGACTTCTTGTCCTTGCCAAGGCCGAACATTTTCTGCAGGAAGTTGCGGTGTTTGGTGGGGTCGTCGGGCTGACCGGGACTGCTGCCGTCGGGGTTCGTGTTCGTGTTGAAGAGCTTGTCTCCGAGGGTCTGCGAATCTTCACCCATGTGGGAGCAAGTCCCCGCGGGAGCAGTGCCGACCAGGAACGCCGCACGGAAGGCGTTGCTGGGGCAGGTATCGTCGGCGGGCAGGTTTGTGGTGCGGTCGATGCGCAGGATCTGGACGCCTTCTGGGGGCACGAAGGACTTCATGTCTGAATACTGCGGCAACTTGACGGCGCGGTTCATGAACTCCGCCCAGAGAGGCGCGGCAGCTTCGGAGCCCTGGAGATGATGTGTCAGACCCTTCGAGATGTCGGTGTAGTCGTCATTTCCTATCCAGACGACGCACAGCAGATTGGACGAGTAGCCTGCGAACCAGACGTCGTGCGACGTGCCCGTTTTGCCAGCGGCCGGAGCGCGGAAGCCATGCGCCCGCGCGGCGGCGCCGGTGCCAAAGGTCATGACATTTTCGAGAAGAGACTGAGTGAGGAAAGCGACCTTGGGATCGAGGACCTGTTTGGCTTCGGGAGCGTAGTCCGCGACGATGTCTCCATTGGCATTACGCACGCTGGCCAGCATCCAGGGCTTGAGGTAGACGCCGTTGTTCGCGAAGGTGGTGTAGACACCGGCCATGTCTACGGGAGTGGCGCTGTAGGTGCCGATGGCCACCGACGGGGTGCCGCGGGCGCTGGTGATGCCCATGGAGCGGGCGAGTGCCGCTACGTTTTCAAAGCCGAGCATCTGGGCGAGATTGATCGTCGCGATGTTCAGAGAATGAGCGATTGCGCTTACGGCGGTGACCATGCCGGGGTATTCACCGTGCTCGAAGTTACCGGGGGTATAGTCCTTGCCGTCGTAGCTGAAGGTGGTGGGGTCGTCATTGAGCTGCGTGAGTGCGGTGAAGACGCCGCTATTTCCAAGACTGGCGCCCTCAAGGGAGGTGTTGTAAGCCGCGGCGTAGACGATGGGCTTGAAAATGGAGCCGGTGGGCCGCTGGGCAACGGCGTGGTTCAGTTGGGAGGTGGCGTAATTGCGGCCGCCGACGAGAGCCAGGACCTGCCCGGTGTGTGGGTTGAGAGCGATGAGGGCGACCTGGGGATAGGTGACCGGGGAGGTGTCGCCTTTCTTGTGGTACTTGCGAACGAGATCGTCCACATGCCGCATTTCCTGTTCGACAGCCTGGGAGGCGGCGTTCTGCAGTTCGGGGTCGAGTGAGGTGTAGATGCGCAGAGAGCCTGAGTGCGCCATGTCGGTGTCCCCGAGCCGCTGCACGATCTGGTCGTGGACCAGGTCAACGAAGTAGGGCGCCTCGCTGCCTTCCACGTTGGGCGGAGCAAGGTTCAGCGGCTCGGCCTTGGCGCGCTCCGCCTGAGTGGAGCTGACGGCGCCGGTCTCGGCCATGGAATCGAGCACGAGATTGCGGCGCTCCATGGCGCGGTTGGGGTGGCGATACGGGTTGAGGCGATTGGGGCTGTTAATGAGGCCGGCGATGGTGGCGCACTCGGCCAGGTCAAGTTGCCGGAGATCCTTGCCGAAGAAGGCCTGGGCGGCTTCACCGATGCCGTCGATGGCGAACGAGCCGCGCTGGCCAAGGTTCACCTCGTTGGCGTACATCTCGAAGATCTGCTGCTTGGTGAAGCGGCGCTCCAGCTGGAAGGTGATCATGATCTCGGCGATTTTGCGCGAGATCTTCTTATCCGCGGTGAGAAAGAATCCGCGGGCCAGCTGCTGCGTGACGGTCGATCCACCGCAGTTCATGCGGTGGGCGAGGAGGTCCTGCACGGCGCATTTGACGGTGCGGACGTAATTGATGCCGGAGTGCTCGAAGAATCGCCGGTCCTCGATGGCAAGTACGGCCTGGACCATGTGAGGAGGGATCTGGCTGTAGGTGACCATGCGGCGCTTGGCGCGGTTGCTTTCTTCCGAAAGTGCCGTGATCAGCTGTGGCTCGAGCTTGTAGGCAGCCAGAGGAGCGCCGTCTTCGGCGGTGATGGACTTCACCTGACCGTCGCGGGTCTGGATGGTTGCACCGTCGGCGGCGAGATAGCTTTGCGGACCGGGCTTCACCTCGATGGACAACCCTTCAAGCCGGAAGGTGCCGAACTGGGAGTTGCTGTTGTAACCGGCACGGCGCAGAGAGGAGGCGATACTTTCCGCAGTCAGCTGCTGCCCGGGGCGGATCTCCTGCGGAGCCGCATAGATCTGCGCCACGGACGCGAACAGAGGACCGTGGGCCAGCCGGTCATTCACGAAGTTCTGGTAGCGGTGGTAGTAGTAACCGAAGATCGCGCCGCCGATCGCGATGACGATCGCGACCAGGACAAGCGCGATGCGCACGAGCTTCCAGAGCAAAGATTGCTGCCTCTGGGCGCGTTCGAGTTTCACCTTAACGGGCATCGTAGGATCCAGAGGAGCGGGGGGTGCAGCACGCGTCCTAGTGCTTGGACGCGGATAGAAGGCGTTGGATGTTCCCGGTGAGTGCCTCGAGGGTTACGTCTTCCGTGGTGTGGCGCAGACGGTCGACGACTTCTACCTTGCCCTCCGCGAGTTTCTTCCCGATGTTGATGCGGAAGGGAACACCGATCAGCTCGGCATCTTTGAACTTTACGCCCGCGCGCTCGTCGCGGTCGTCCAGCAGGACGTCGACACCGGCACGATCCAGTTCCGCGGCGATGCGCTCGCCGGCAGCCAAGAGCTCTGTTTCCCGCACGTTAGTGACGGTGATCACGACCGCAAACGGGGCAATGGCGGGACTCAGAGCGTATTGCTCACTGGCGGGCTCGGCGTCCGGGAAGCGTGCCTTGTGAGCCGCGGCGGAGCTCTCGATCGCGGCTGTCAGGATGCGCTCGATGCCGATGCCGTAGCATCCCATGATGGGCGTGACCTCTTTGCCGTTGGCGTCAAGGACGCGCGCGCCCATGGATTCGGAGTACTTGTAGCCGAGCTTGAAGATATGGCCGATCTCGACCGCCTTTCCCAGGCGCAGGGGCTGGCCGGCGATGGGGTCGAGCTCACCCTCGTTGATGTTGCGGATATCGGCGACTGCCGTCCACTGGAAGTCGCGGCCAGGAGTGACGTTGCGGAAGTGATAGTCGAGCTTGTTGGCGCCGCAGACCAGATTCGCCCGTCCTTCGAGCCCGGGGTCGAGCACAACGGTGACCCCGCGTGGATCCGAGAGCTGGAGGCGCTTCTCCGGGCTTAGACCTTTGGCTGAAGCCAGAGACTCCGCTGTGTAGAACCCGGAGGTGTACTTCTGGGCCCAGGCGGGCAGGACGGTCAGACCGACAGGGCCGAGGAATCCCGCCGGGGCCTGGAAGTAGCGCTCCAGCTCCTCGGGCGTCATGGGACGCAGGCTCTCGGAATCAGAGACACTCTGGAGTTTGGTCTCGTTGACCTGGTGATCGCCTCGGAGGAACGCCACGACGGGCTTCTCGCGGAGCTCGCTCCGGTTCGGCCCGAGTTGCAAGGAGCGCTGGCCCATGAAGGCGACGCACTTGATGTCCTGCGAGGGAAGGATGCCGAGGAAGGCGCAGATATCCGCGATGGCGCCTTTGCCGGGTGTGAAGATCAGTTCCGGCAGACCGTCGCCGGTGGGCGAGAGATCGTCCGCTGGCGGGAGTTGGCTGATCGCTTTCTCGAGATTGGCCGCGTAGCCTGAAGCCGAGCTGGCGATCAGGTCCTCTCCGGCCTCGGTGTAGACCATGAACTCCTGCGATTGGGACCCGCCCATGGAGCCGGAGTCGGCGTCGACGGCCACGAAATCCAGGCCGCAGCGCGTGAAGATCGCACGGTACGCGGCGTCGTGCTTGTTGTAGCTCACATCGAGTCCGGCCGGATCAATATCGAACGAGTAGGCGTCCTTCATCAGGAACTGGCGTACACGGAGGAGCCCGGACTTGGGCCGCGGCTCGTCGCGGAACTTGGTTTGAATCTGGTACCAGATCTGGGGAAGCTGCTTGTAGCTGCGCAGCTCGTTGCGCGCGATGGAGGTCATAACCTCTTCGTGCGTCATGGCCAGGCAAAGATCGGCGCCCTTGCGATCCTGGAGGCGGAACATGTTCTCGCCCATGACGGTCCAGCGACCGCTCTCCTCCCAGATCTCGCGCGGGTTGAGTGCGGGGAGGAGGAACTCCTGGCCGATCTTGTCCATCTCGTCGCGAACGATCGCGACGATCTTGTTGAGCGCGCGCTGGCCGAGGGGGAGGAAGCTGTAGATTCCCGCTCCCAGTTGGCGGATGTAACCGGCGCGGAGAAGGAGCTTGTGGCTGGCAACCTCCGCGTCGGCCGGAGCTTCGCGAAGGGTAGGGATGAAGAGGTTCGACCAACGTTGCATGCTGGGCTGATTGTACCCAAGGCCGCCGTCTCAGCCTGCCCGGCGCGCTTCCCATGGGCAGGTCCGCGGCGAGTAGAGTTGTTGGGGGAACGTCTGAAGAGCGCGCCGGCACGGGCGGTGCTCATGGACCAGGAGGACAGACTCGTGCAAGAGAATGAGATTCGAGAAGCCAACGCAAAACGTGGAAATCATCTGCTGAACAGACTTCCTGCAGGGGAGCGCGAGGCGGTGTTCGAGCGGCTGGAAGCCGTCGACCTGCCGCTTGGGATGCAGCTGACGGAGCCCGACATGCCTGTCCAGTACGTTCACTTCCCAGTAAAGGGGATTATCTCCACGGTGGCTACGACATCCGATGGGGAGTCCGTGGAGGTGTTTCTCGCGGGACGTGAAGGCTTTTCCGGGATGCCCGCTCTCTTCAACCAGCCGGAGATGGCCCACGGTGTGACGGTGCAGGTAGCGGGCGCGGGTTATCGGATGCGCGCGGCCGACTTTCGCGAAGCAGTGCAGGCGATGCCGGGACTGCGGGATCAGGTGTATCGCATCATCTATCTGCGTATCGCTCTGGCGGCGCAGAGCGTTCTGTGCAATCGGCTCCACGAGGTGGAACAGCGCCTGGCGCGCTGGCTGCTGACGCTGGCCGATCGCGTGGAGTCTGAGCAGATCAATGTGACACAGGAGTACATGGCGGAGATGCTCGGCACGCGTCGATCGACGGTCACGGTCGCGGCCCAGGCGCTGCAGCAGCGCCAGCTGATCAGCTACTCGCGGGGCAAGGTGACGATCCTTGATCGACCACGCACGATCGCCACGGCGTGCGAGTGCTATCCGATTGTGGAAAGCAGCCATCGCCGGCTGTTCGGCGAGTAGTGGAGGAGGGTTTACCGCGCGAGCTTGCGTTCAGGCAGTGTGGCAGCGGGTGCAATCGTCCAGAGATCGTGCATGTGCAGGACGCCAAGGACGGGCGTCGCTGCCGTCCCGTCCTCCGTCACGACCAGTGAGGTGATGCGAAATCTCTCCATGAGCTCGAGCGCATCGGGTGCGAACGGCGCGGGACCGATGGTGCGCGGCGAGCGATTCATGGCTTGATCGGCCCGGGTTCGAAAGGCGTTCGGGCCGTCACGCTCGAGCAGTCGCCGAAGATCGCCGTCCGAGAGCACGCCCAGGAGATGCCCATTCTCCTGCACGGTGGTCATCCCCAGCCGCTTGGCGCTCATCTCGTGCACAATCTGTGAGATCGCGGCGTCAGGCGGAACGGAGGGAACGGCGTCACCCGTGTGCATGAGCTGCCGGACCGGGGTGAGCCGACGGCCTAACTGCCCACCCGGGTGGAGCTCGGCAAACTCTGCAGCCTGGAAGCCGAGCCGCCGGCTGATGTCAACGGCCAGGGCGTCGCCAAGGGCGAGCATGGCGGTAGTGGATGCCGTAGGTGCAAGCTGATGCTGACACGCCTCCTGACCCACGCTGACGTCCAGCACATAGAGGCTCGCGTGGGCCAGTGTGGAATCCGCGCAGCCGCTGAAGCTGACAAGCGTGAGACCGAGCTTCGGCAGTACGGGGAGGAGGCGCAGCAGCTCCTCTGTTTCGCCGGAGTAGGACAGCGCTACCACCACGTCGCCCCGGCGCACCATGCCGAGGTCACCGTGCAGTGCCTCGGCGGGATGGAGGAAGCAGGCCGAGGTGCCGGTGGAGATCATGGTGGACGCGATCTTCCGGGCGATGAGGCCGCTTTTTCCGACGCCCGTCAGGACGATCCGAGCCCCCGCTCGATTCGCTTCGGCCAGCAGGGCTGCGACCTGTTCGAAGACGTTGCGCTGGGCCCCATCGAGGCGTGCCGCGAGCTGTTCCAGGGCGGCTGCTTCGATGCGGACCAGGGCGGCGGGACTGAGATCTGGAGAGGGAGCACTCATGCGCGGAACTGACACATGCTAGCAGAGGGTAACGCCGGCCCAAGGACACCATGGGCGTAAACTGGACGCGATGTGTGTGGGTGCTCGCCTGACCCGCACTGAAGGATGCGCAACGTGGGACGTCGACTGGCTGTGCTGGGCGTGATGGCCGCACTCATCGTACTGATGTTCTGGGCCGGGGTGCACAACCTGCGTCACCGCCGCGAGGTGGCGCAGAGCAACCGCATCACCTTGATACCGGCTTCGCCAGCAGACGGCAGCGCTGCTCCTGAAGCGCAGGGCGCGGAGCTTCGCGGGAAACCTGCACCGGCGTTTACGTTGATCGATCTCAATGGGAAGAAGGTTTCGCTCGCGGACTACAAGGGGCATCCGGTGGTTGTGAACTTCTGGGCGACGTGGTGCGGGCCGTGCAAGCTCGAGATGCCGTGGTTCCAGGAGTTCTCGGCGAAGTATCAGAACCAGGGCCTTGAGGTGCTGGGTCTATCGCAGGATGATGGCGCTACGACGAACGACATAGCCGAGGCTGCCAAGCGCATCGGCGTGAGCTATCCGATTCTGATGCCGGATGAAAAGGTGGCGAAGAAGTATGGCGGCGTCGACTATCTTCCCGAAACCTTCTACATCGATCGTGATGGCAAGGTAGTGGAAGTGACTGCGGGTGCGCCCAGCAAGGAACATATGGAAGCCCTGATTCAGAAGGCGATCGCGGCCCAGGGTGGGGCTTAGGCGTGGGTCGGCCGTCTGCGTTTCAGCGCGCTGCATGGACCGTATGCATGCTGCTGCTCATGTGCAGCGTCCCGGGGAGCACGCAGCAGATTCAGCTGGACACCGGGCTGGATCGCGGGGTGGAAGCCAGGAAGCAGCATGTACAGCTTCTGACGGACTCCGTTGATGTTCCCGCGGGACGGGCGCAGGAGATCGAGCTGCGATTTCGCGTGCAGCCGGGATTTCACATCAACTCGCACACGCCCCATGATGAGCTCCTGATTCCGACCAGCCTTCAAGTTGCGGGGAACGGGGTTCGCGTTGGCGGCGAGAGGTATCCGTCTGGCAGCGCCTTCAGGCTGCCCGGGGGAGGAGACACGCTGGATGTTTATCAGGGCGAGTTCCGTGTGCATCTGAGCCTGACGGCAGCGCGTGGAGAGTCAACGCTGA
>DATLMQ010000104.1:0-2850 GCA_035537215.1 Acidobacteriaceae bacterium | reverse complement strand
GGACCACCCACGGAGGATCTTTTTGCATCGCACGATCGCCCGCTCCCTGCTCTTCACCCTCGTCGCTCCTTCTCTCGCACAAAGCCCCGCGCCCCCCGCTACTCTGCCCGGCTACAGCGCCGAGACCGCACAAAAGGAGCTCGACTGGGAGCATCGCTTCCGCGCTATCCCCGACGCTGCCCGCGCCCACCAGAACATGCGCTTCCTTGCCGCGCATCCGCACAACGTTGGCTCCGCTGCGCAGCGCAAACACGCCGAGTGGATGGTAGCGAAGTACAAGGAATGGGGCTGGGACGCACACATCGAGCAGTTCGATGTCCTCTATCCCACGCCCAAGACCATGCAGCTCGAGCTCGTCGGCCCCACGCACTTCAAAGCCTCTCTCAGCGAGACTCCGCTCCCCGACGATCCCTACACCCACGAGACCTCGACCCAGCTCCCCGGTTACAACATCTACTCTGCGGATGGCGATGTCACCGCGCCGTTGATCTATGCCAACTACGGCATGCTCGACGACTACGCTGAGCTGGAACGCAACGGCATCTCCGTCAAAGGAGCCATCGTGATCACCCGCTACGGCGGCGGATGGCGCGGCCTCAAGCCCAAGCTCGCCTACGAGCACGGAGCGGTCGGCTGCATCATTTACTCCGACCCCGCCGACGACGGCTACGGCCAGAACGACGTCCTTCCCAAGGGTCCCATGCGCCCGCCGCAGGGCATCCAGCGTGGCAGCGTCGCCGACACATCCCTCTACGCCGGCGATCCCCTCACTCCCGGTATCGGCTCCGTACCGGGCTCCAAGCGCCTTGCCATCAAGGACGCACAGGCGATCATGAAGATCCCCGTGCTGCCCATCGGCTACGCCGACGCGCAGCCCCTCCTCGCCGCACTCGACGGCCGCACCGTTCCGGCTTCGTGGCGCGGCGGTCTCCCGCTCACCTACCACTTCGGCCCCGGTCCCGCAAAGGTTCACCTCAAGCTCGAGTTCAACTGGGGCACAGCGCCCGTTCTCGACGTCGTCGCCACGATGCGCGGCTCCGTCGAACCCGATGTCTGGATCGTCCGCGGCAATCACTACGACGGCTGGGTCAACGGGGCCGACGACCCCATCTCCGGCCAGTCCGGCCTTCTCGAAGAAGCTCGCGCGCTCGGCGAGCTTCACAAGCAGGGCTGGAATCCCAAACGCACCCTCATCTACACCGCCTGGGACGGCGAAGAGCCCGGCCTCCTCGGCTCCACCGAGTGGGCCGAGACCCACGCCGCCGAGCTCACCGCGCACGCCGCTCTCTACGTCAACAGCGACGAGAGCAACCGCGGCTTCCTCAACGCCAGCGGATCGCACTCCCTCCAGCCGCTGATCAACGACGTCGCCAAGGACATCCCCGACCCCGAATCCAAATCCTCGGTCTGGAAGCGGCAGCAGGCCGCCCTCATCGTGCGCGGCTCCGAGCGCCCCGGCCGCCGTGCCGTTGACCCCAACAGCGATCAGATCCCCATCGGAGCCCCCGGATCCGGATCCGACTTCGCCGCCTTCGTCGACCACCTCGGCATCGCCTCCATGGAGATCGGCTTCGGCGGCGAAGACCGCGGCGGCACCTACCACTCCGCCTACGACACCCCTTGGTACATCGAGCACTTCGGCGACAAGCACTCCACCTACGGCAAGGTCCTCGCCGACACCGCCGGCACCCTCGTCATGCGCTTCGCCGACGCGGATGTCCTCCCCTACGACTTCCGCACCCTTGCTTCCACGCTCAAGGGCTACACCACTGAACTGAAGGCCCTGCAGGCCCAGCTCACGCGTGAGTCCACCACCCGCGCGCGCAACCTGCAGCTTGGACTCTATGCCCTCGCCGCCGACCCCGAGAAGCCCGTCGGCCAGCCTGGCCCGCTGCCTCCTCCACCCACCCTCGACTTCACCGCGCTCGATCACGCCATCGACACCCTCGGGGAAGCCGGCGTCCGCCTCCACACCGCCGAGGACGCCGCCATCGCCGCCTCCCCCGCCTCCCTCAAGAAAGCGAACGCCGAGCTCGCCACAGCCGAACGCAGGTTCCTCTCGCCCGCCGGCCTTCCCCGCCGTCCCTGGGTCGAGAACGTCCTCTACGCCCCCGGCTGGTTCACCGGCTACGGTGCCAAGACCATGCCCGGCGTTCGCGAAGCCCTCGAAGACGGACGTTACACCGAAGCTGCCGAACAGCTCGTCATCCTCACGAAGTGCATCGAGGATGAGGCTGCCTTCCTCAACTCCATCGCCGCGGAGCTGACTCCCAACTCCGCCGGAAACTCCACCCCGACCGCAGGATCGCCTCACAACGGCCGTTAGCTCCCCGGTGCGCTCGTGCCCCGCAGCACGGCCGCTCCTCTCACCTCCCGAACGACCCACCACCACAGGCTGAGAACTCCGATGTCTCCTCGTCTCCGCACCCTCTGTCTCGCCTTCGGTCTCCCCCTCGCCGGCGCCCTCCACGCCCTCGCGCAGGTCAACCCCGCGCTCTTCTCCGACATGCGCTGGCGTGAGATCGGCCCGGTGCGCGCAGGCCGCACTCGCGCCCTGGCCGGCGTGCCTTCGCAGCCGGCCACGTTCTACATGGGAGCGGTCAACGGCGGTGTCTGGAAGACCACCGACGCCGGCCACACCTGGCAGAGCCTCTGGGACGACCAGCCCACCGGCTCCATCGGCTCTGTCGCGGTCTCGCTCTCGGACCCCAACACCGTCTACGTAGCCAGCGGCGAAGGCCTCGCGCGCCCCGACCTCTCCGTCGGCGACGGCGTCTACAAGTCCACCGACGCCGGCCACACCTGGACTCATCTCGGCCTCCGCGACGGCCAGCAGATCGGCCAGATCGC
>DATLMQ010000103.1:0-6570 GCA_035537215.1 Acidobacteriaceae bacterium | reverse complement strand
CGGCGAGCGAGGCGACCGGGGCGACGAGCAGAGGACCGTCCTCAAAGGGCTGGCCGGTGTGGTCGAGGACGGTGAGGGCGGAGAGGGGGCGCGATCCCAGCCAGTCCTGCAGAAGAGGAGCGATGCGCTGGGCAGAGGCGGCGAAGGGCGGGAGCGCACGGTCGTCAGTGGATTCGACGGCAAGCATCGCGGTTGCGGCATCGGGGCCGTTGCCGGGAGCGACAGCTGGGGTGGACCTAGCGTTGGGGCCGACCGAGGGCTTGCTGAGGGGGGCGGGAAGGGGCGCGATGAGGGCTTCGGGCTGCGCGACGACGAAGAGGCTGAGGGGGCGGATGCCGATGGGCTCGGAGGGAAAGTCGGCGGTGGCGATGCCGCTGCCGTAAGCGATGGGGCTTTCGGCGTCGTCGGTGAGGGGCTGGAGGGGCTGGCGGCGGCCGCAGAAGTACGCGGCGACGGGGGGCTCGCCGGTGTATTCGACGCTGAGGTGGAGGTGGATGGGGGTGGAGGCGTGGTCCAGGCGAGCTTTGGCGACGGCGGGGACGAGGGTGCCGTCGGAGAGGAAAAGCTGTGGAATGGCGGCGGGAAACCAGAGGATGTTGCCGAGTCCGCGGAGGGAGGAGGCCTCGGGCGAGACGGCGTCCCAGTCGGTGGCGAGGGCCTGGGAGGAGCTGGCGCCGAGGCGCTGGAGGCGGCCGGCGCTGGGGGCCACGGTGCCAGCGTAGAAGAGCTGGAGCGCGAGCGAGGCTCCGGGGGCGAGGGGAGAGGGGAGGGTGAGGATCAGCTCGGAGGTCTGGCCGGTGTGGTCGGCGTCGGTATCGAGTTTGTGTTGCACGACGGGGAGAGGGGAGGAGGGGTGGCCGGCGCCGACGAGGCTGGCGCTGCCCCAGCGCAGGGTGGAGGAGATCTGGAGGGCGATGCGGGGGAGCGGCTTGCCAGCGGTGTTGGTGAGGGTGAGGCGGGCGCGGGCGTTGACGCCGGAGGTCGCGGGGTGGAGGCGGAGGTCGAGGTCGAAGGCGGTGATGCGGATGGCGGCGCGATCGGCGTCGGTGAGCTGGGGCTGGGCGTCGGGTTTGGAGGCCTGGGGCTGAGCGTCGAGGCCTTCAGGTTCGGGGGCTGGCGGTTCGGAGGGCGGGGGGGGATCGCCGTGGCTCTGGAAGAGGACCTTGCCGCGGGGTGGGGGCGGACCGTCGGGCGGCTGGTCGGCGGAGGGCTGAGAGGGGGGCGGAGGGGGCTGCTGGCTGGGAGGGGGTGTGGTTTGGTGCGGACGGACGGGGTCGAACCTCCGACCTACGGGATCGTAGCCAAATGCTCCAGCGTGGGGGGCGGCGGTGAGGAGCGCGACGGCAGCCAGGAGAAGGCTGCGTTCAGCACGACGGTGCGGCGATTTCACGATCCCAAACCTTTACGCGGCCTCTGGGGCTTGGACTCGGGTGGGGGCGGGAGGACAGCAGAGCGGCGCTGGCGGAGGGCCTCATACATGACGACGGCGCCGGCGACGGAGACGTTGAGCGAGGAGACGCTGCCGGCCATGGGGATGCGGAGGAGGAAATCGCAGGTGCGCTTGACGAGGTCGTGGAGGCCGGCGCCTTCGCGGCCGAGGACGAGGCAGATGTCCTGGGCGAGGTTGAAATCGGTGTAATCGGGGGAGCCGCGCTCGTCGAGGCCGACGATCCAGACGCCGTGTTTTTTGAGCTCTTCGAGAGAGCGGGTGAGGTTGGTGACGCGAGCGATGCGGACGTGCTCGGAGGCTCCGGCGGAGGATTTGGCGGCGACGGCGGAGAGGGGGGCGGAGCGGCGCTCGGGGAGGAGGACGCCGGTGATGCCGGCGCCGTCGGCGGAGCGAAGGAGGGCGCCGAGGTTGTGGGGGTCTTCGACACCGTCGAGGGCGAGGAAGAAGCGGTGGCCGGAGGGGCCGGGAGGAAGGGCGAGGAGGTCTTCGAGGGCGAGGAGCTTGCGGGCGTCCTGGTTGCGGACGAAGGCGACGATGCCCTGGTGGACGGCGCCGCGGGTGTGGCGGTCGAGAAGGTCGCGGGGCTCGGCGGAGACACGGACGTGGGCGGCGCGGGCGAGGTCGAGGATGCGGGCGAGAGGGGAGTGGGGGGCGGGGTCGCGGCGGCTTTCGCGCTCGCGGGCGACGCTGATGTGGTCGATGGCATCGGGGCGGGCGCGGAGCGCCTCTTCCACCGGATGCAGGCCGTAGAGAACCTCCATGGGGACAGTGTACCGAGGGCGGGAGGTGTGAAGCGGCAGGGCGGGGACGGCAGGGAGAAAACGCTAGGGGGCGAGCGCACGTGCGCTATAGACTGGAAGAGGATTTTCGAGTAAGTTTGCACCGCGATGCGAGACTTTTGTTTCGGAGCTCGCGTCCTTGCCAATAACGTGAAGAGCGCCATCAGCATCTCGGCGGAAGCTGCCCAGCAGATCGAGCGTGAGAACGCGGCGATTGCGCGTGGGCTGAAGCAGCAGGATCCGGAGCTGCTGGATCAGCTGATCGAGACGTACCAGCATCGGCTGATGCGGTACCTGATGTTTCTGACCAATCGCCGGGAAGTGGCTGAGGACCTGTTTCAGGAGGTCTGGATACGGGTGCTGCGGCGGGGGTCGCAGTACAACGGCAAAGCGCGGTTCGATACGTGGATCTTTACGATTGCGCGGAACCTGGTGATCGACCTGTCGCGGAAGCGGACGATGGCGTCGCTGGACGAGATGCGCGAGGGCGGCGAGGACGAGCGGCCATTCGAGATTGCGGAGGACGGGCCGTCGCCGCTGGAGCAGTTCCAGGGACGCGAGAACGCGGAGGAGCTGGCGACGGTGATGATGACGCTGGAGCCGAGCTATCGCGAGGTGCTGACGCTGCGGTTTCACGAGGAGATGTCGCTGGAGGAGATCGCGTCGATGACGCGGGCGCCGCTGTCGACGGTGAAGTCGAGGCTGTATCGGGGGCTGGCGGCGCTGAAGCCGCGGCTGCTGTCGCTGCGGGCCCAGGGCCGCGAGGAGTGGGCACGGACCGAGGTGCGGCGATGAGCTTTCCGCAGCACTCGATGCCGGGGCCGTTTGGGCAGGACGGCCGGGGGAGCGCGGCGCGGGCGCAGGTGGTGAATCGCACGCATCGGGTGATTCGCGAGCGGGCACTGAATATGCGGGAGCAGCGGAAGCGGTCGCGGAGCCTGTGGGCGCCGGTGGGGATCTGCTCCTGCCTGCTGCTGGTGATCTGCTACGCAGTGTGGGGCGTGCTGGATGGCTACGACGTGACGCCGAGCGGGGTTCCGGACGCGAGCGACCAGGTTCTGCTGCTGCTGGTGTGGTCGCTGCCGATGACGGCGTTTGTGCTGGGCATGGTTTGGATTCGTCGGGGCCGCAACAAGGCGAACGGTGAGGTGGCGCCATGATGCAGTGGATGCCAGGAGTGCAGAGCGATATCGCGTCGACGGGTGACGATGAGCTGCGGATGATTCCGTGGTGGTCGATGGTGCTGGCGCTTGTGCTGTTTGGCGCGATGCAGTGGATGTTTCACTCGGTGATGCCGCACCACAAGCATGAGCTGATGCCGATGCGGCTGATGATGGGTTATACGTGGGGAGCGCTGGCGGCGAGCTATGCCCTGCTGCTGGGGTATGTGAGCGAGGATGTGAAGCGGCGCGGGATGTCGGCCGGGCTGTGGATGCTGGTGTGCGTGGTGCTGCCGGGAGGCATCGGCGCGGTGGTGTACTTTATGCTGCGGCAGCCGATTCTGTCGCGGTGTCCGCACTGCTCGACGTCGCTGACGGCGACGTATAACTTCTGCCCGCAATGCCAGTTCCAGATGGCCCCGGTGTGCGGATGCTGCCATCGCGGGGTGAAGATTACGGATGTGTTCTGCACACAGTGTGGACATGACCTGGCGCAGGATGGGGCGCCGGCGCGGCTTCGGGCTTACAGCGACTAAGGGCAGACAGGTAGACTTCAAAGCGCAGGCCCGGAGAGCCAAAGCCGTGCTTGCGGATGGTTTCTGCTGGTGTAGTGTCTACGTTGGGCTTTCCGTCTCCCTCTGTTTATGGCCGCTTCGCTTACAGCGCTGATTATTGACGACGAGCCGCTGGCGCGGCAGGAGCTGCAGTACCTGCTGGACCGGGCGGGGGATGTGCAGGTGGTGGGGCAGGGATCGAACGGGATCGAGGCGGTGGAGCTGATCCGGATGCACCGGCCGGACGTGGTGTTTCTGGATGTGCGGATGCCGGGGCTGGATGGGTTCGCCGTGCTGAAGAAGGTGCTGGCGCTGGACCGGAAGACGCGGCTGCCGCACGTGGTGTTTGCGACGGCGTTCGACCAGTATGCGGTGAAGGCGTTCGAGGTGAACGCGGTGGACTACCTGCTGAAGCCATTTGACAGCAAGCGGGTGGTGAAGACGCTGGAAAAGGTGCGCGCGCGGGTGCTGCTGGAGCCAAGCCAGGCGGCTGTGGAGGCGGTGGTGAGCGCAGCGAGCGCGGCGGGGGCGAGCCTGCCGGCCGAGCCGGCGGTGGGGCTTCCCGAGGTGCGGGAACGGGCCGCGCGGGTGAGCCGGGAGCGGGCTGCCGAGCGGGCCGGAGAACAGGGTGGGACGCAGCGGGGGCGGCTGTGGGACGCAGCCGAGGCGAAGCTGGATGCTCTGCTGCGCATGGTGGAAGAACAGGCGGCGGCACTGGGGGCGAGGGCTACGGGATCGAGCGGTCCGGAGGAGGCGAAGGTTACGGAAGGGCGGCGGTCCGGCAAGGTGGTGGTGCGGGCGCAGAGCCGGCTGCTGCTGGTGGACCAGCGGGATGTGTGCTTTGCGTCCATTGAGGACGGACGGATCACGGTGGTGACGAAGATGGTGGAGGGTGACTCCAACGTACGCACGCTGGAGGAGCTGATGGACCACCTGGATCCGGAGCAGTTCTGGAGGGTGCACCGGTCGTTTGTGGTGAATATCCAGCACATACGCGAGGTGGTGCCGTGGTTCAAGTCGAGCTACCAGCTGCGGATGGATGACCGCAAGAGCACGGAGATCCCGGTGAGCCGGTCGCAGACCAAGCGGCTGCGGGAGCTGTTCAACCTCTGAGCCGCGGAGATGCGATGGAAGCGAGTGCGCATGAGGCGCGGGTGATCCATGTGGTGGTGCGGACGTTTGCCGGGCTGTGCGCGGCGGCGCTGCTGGTGTATCCGGCGGACTGGATGGTGTGGAGGCTGCGCGTGGCGGCGGGCGGGGGCATGGGCAGCGTGCGTGTGAGCCAGTTCACGGTGGCGGAGCTGAAGGGAAACAAGGAGATGTACTACCCGGAGGGAGTGTGGCGACGGCGTGCAGCCGGTCGCTGTTTCCGCAGGGCGGAGGGAGCGCGTGCTGGTGGCTGCGACGCCACGCCGAGGTGATTGAGCGGTTCTGAGAGGGGGATCGCTTTAGCGGGTGGGGTAACCGCGGCGATTGAAGTTGAAGCGATAGCGAACCCCGACGGTCATGGGCTTGGCCCAGAGGGAGCCGGAGGGGGTGACAGGGGTGGTCCAGTGCTGGAACTGGACGTCGGCGAGGGCGGAGAAGCCTGAGGTGAGGCGGTACTCGAGGCCAACGCCGGGCGAGAGGACGTTGCCGACGCTGCGGGTGTAGAGGAAGTTGCGGTCGAGGCTGGGGTAGCCGCCGTTCTCGTACTTGATTTCGCCGCGGCCGATGAGGATGTCTCCGTAGGCGCGAAGGCCGGGGAGGAAGAAGGCATGGTCGACGCGGAGGCCGCCGAGAGCGCTCTTCTGGGAGTCGATGTGGCCGCCATCGATGGGGAAGGTTCCGCGGCCTTCGAGGAAGGGGCGGAAGCTGTAGTAAGAGCGGAGACCGAGGTCGAGGCCGGCGGTGAGGCCGAGGTTTTTGCCGCCGCTGAGGCCGGTGTAGGTTCCGGTGAGGCCACCAAAGGCGGAGATCTCGAGAGCGCGGGCGGCCGACGGGTCAGCCTGCGCGGACGCCGGGGAGGCTGCAGCGAGTGTGAGGGCGAAGACGAGGGCCGAAGCGAGAAACCTGAGGTGCAAACCAACTCCTTGCGTACTCAGGATAAGACGGAAGCCGGGGCGGAACGGGGTGCGGAGAGGAACGGGAGTACTGGGAGTCCCGAATTGGGACAGAGGGTGGACGGGAGGGTCGATGGTGTTTGCGCTGGGGTGGAGGCCGAGGGGGTGAAAAGGAATCGACTCCTGTCAGCCGGGTTGCGGGTGACAGGAGTCGGTAGTTTGGAGCGGAATCGGACCGGGTCAGGAGGCGCGCTTGAGGACAGCGTGGTCGGCTGCGCCGGCGTCGCGGGATTCGAGGAGTTCGTCGAAGAGCGAGCGGAAGTAGACCATGGCCTGGCGGAGGTCCTCGGTGGAGGCCGAACCGCTGCCGTGACGGACGACGACCTCGCGGGCCGAGCGGTAGTTCTGGACGACACCGGGGTAGTTGACGGAGATGTCGGCGGCGCGCTGTTCGAAGTCGGCCATGGGGTAGCCGCGGGCGTTCATGACGCGAGTGACGAGGCGGTCGGCTTCGCTGACGGCCATGGAGGGGTCATCGACGAAGCGGCGCTGGACGGCGGCCCACTCTTCGGCAAAGCCGTTGCG
>DATLMQ010000102.1:0-4123 GCA_035537215.1 Acidobacteriaceae bacterium | reverse complement strand
GCTTCGACGGCGTTGGCGGAGGTGAAGAGGAGCCAGTGGAAGCGGTCGAGGTGGGCGAGGGCGGCGTCGAGCGGGGCGAAGGAGGAGGGGACGGCGAGGGAGATGGAGGGGAGGAGGATGGGGTGGAGGGAGAGGGCGCGGAGGTGGTCGGCGAGCTCGGAGGACTGGTGCGGGGAGCGGGTGACGAGGACGCGGGATGGGAGGGGGAGGGTCATGCGTGGGGGCGGGTGTTCCCTGCCCCTTCATCGTAGAGGAGGATGGCGCGGCGGACCGGAGGGGACGGCTCGCCGCGCGTGTGTGGGAGGGGCGGGGTCAGGCGACGGTGATGGCGGCGACCTCGTAGTCGGAGAGGTGGGGGAGGGTGAAGCGGAGGACGGAGTCCTGGGTGTGGAACTGCACGGGCTGGCCGGCGCGGAGGAGATCCACGGACTTGACGCGGACGCCGGGAGGGAGCTTCATGGCGACGGCCTGGGGGCCGAGGGGGTAGATGTCGGAGACCCAGCCGTGCTGCGCGTTGGGGTTGGTGTAGTTGAGGATGTGGATGGCGTAGCCGGGAGGGGTTTCCCAGGCGATGACTTCGACCAGGCCGTCGCCGCCGACGTGGAGCTGACGCTCGTCGCGGGTGACCCAGCGGATGGTGTTGTGCATGAGGCGGAGGAGATCGCCGTGGCCGGTGATCCAGTAGGTGCGCTCGATGTCTCCGGGGAAGTAGGCGAGGCGGCTGGGGCCGATTTCGCGGAGGACGACGGCGGGCTCGTCGGTGTGGGATTTTTCGGGCTGGGGGTAGGCGAGCTCGGGGGGGTAGTTGACGAAGCCGGGGACGACGGTGAGGACGGGGTTGGGAACGGGCTTGAGGGGAAGCCGGTTCTGGGTGCCGACGATCCAGTTGGTGTCGTGGAAGCCTTCGGTGATGGGGTGAGGGTGGTCGAGGCGGGAGTAGCAGGCGTTGCCGTTGGTGCCGATGACGTCGCCGGCGGAGGAGATGCCGAAGAGTTCGGCGAGGCCGGACTGGGAGCGGCGCTTGAGGTTTTCGTCGAAGAGACCGGTTTCGAAGCTGGCCATGAGGGAGCCGCCGGAGTGCACGTAGTCGGCGAGCTGCTGGCACTGGCGGTCGGAGAGCATGGCGATGTTGGGCAGAAGAAGGGCGCGGTATTTGGAGAGGTGCTCGGGGTCGAGACGGTCTTCGTGGACGTAGTCGAAGGGGAAGCGGCCGGTGAGGAGGATCTCGTAGAGGCCGTGGGTGGTGTCGCGCATGTAGTTGCGCGCGCGGGCGGCGGCGGGACCCTTGTAGAGGAGCTGGGTGGACTGGCCCATGACGACGCCGAGGTTGGCGACGGAGCGGCGGGGGGTGAGATGGGCGTCGTGGCGGGCGGACCAGCTCATGTAGTCGGTGCCGAGCTTGTGCCAGCGGCGGTCTTCGCCGAGGCCGGCTTCAGAGCCGATGAAGTGGTAGTAGAGGGACATGCCGCTGGCCAGGGTTTCGTTGAGCCACATCTGGGCTTCGAGGGGATTCTTGGAGCCGTTGCGCCAGCGGACGGAGCCGGTGGAGTAGGAGGCGGAGACGTTGGCGCAGAACTTGCCGTCGAGCACGGCGTTGGCGGCGCGGCCCTGGAGGGTGCAGCCCCAGATGGCGGGGTCTTCGTTGGAGCGGCCCTGGTTGTCGCCCTGGAACCAGACGGCGAGTTTGCCGAGGCGGTCGAGGTTGGGGCCGGCGTGGACGTTGCCGCCGAGGTTGGCGAAGAAGAAGCTGGTGGGCTTGTTCTGCTTGGCCAGGGCGTCGTATTTGGACCAGAGATCGAAGACGCGGTCGTTGAAGATCTGCCAGTAGGCGGGGGTGTCGTGGGGCGGGAACTTGCTGCAGATGGCGCAGTAACACTCGGGCAGGGTGCCGATGGGAGGCCAGCCGTTGGTGTAGAAGCAATCGACGTCATACATGGAGCCGACCTCGCGGATGACGGCGGGGAGGTAGTCGTCCATGTAGGTGGAGAACATGCAGGTCTTGAAGAGGCGGGGCTCTTCGGTGCTGAGCTGGGGGGAGCCGTCCTTGTGACGCATGGCCCACTCGGGATGGGCGACGAGGGCGTCGTCGACCCAGTTGAGGTCGGGGCTCATGCGGGCGACGACGTGCATGCCGCGCTTGCGGGCGGCGGCGACACACTCGCCGAAGAAGTCGCGGTCCTTGAGGAATTTGCCGTGGCGGTGGAAGGGCACCTTGGACTGGTAGAAGGCAAGGATGCCGGTGACGCTGATGAAGACGACCTGGGCGCCGGTGCCGTGCCAGTAGTCGGCCCACTCTTCGATGTTCATGACGGCGGGGTCGTGCTCGGTCATGTTGCTCTGGCCGACGCGGCGGATCTTCTGCTGCCAGGGGAGGTCGGCGGGGAGAGGGCCGAGGCGGGTGGGCAGAGGGACGAGCGTGGGCTCGGGGCCGGCATGGGCGGGGGTGGCCTGGGCGGCGAGTGCGGAGGGCTCGAGCGCGTTCAGGGTGGAGGCAAGGGGGAGAGCGGCGGCGCCAGTCTTCAAGAACGTGCGGCGATTGAACACGAAAGTTCCTCCTGTGTGGGAAGCGCGTACCAGCGTACCTGCTTTCGTGAGAATGTGGTGGTGGATCAATAAGGGATGGGTACGGAAATCAACAGAGGAGAGATTGGCATGACGAGCAGACAAGACCTGGGTGCGGCTGCGGCCGGAACGTTAACGATCGGTGGAGACCTGACGGTGAACCGCATGGGCTATGGGGCGATGCGGATTACGGGGGATGGAATCTGGGGAGCACCGAAGGATCACGCGGGATCGCTGGCCACGCTGCGCCGCGCGGTGGAGATGGGCGTGAACCTGATCGACACGGCGGACTCGTATGGTCCGGGGACGTCGGAGGAGCTGATCGCGGAGGCGCTGTTTCCCTACCCCGCGGGGCTGGTGATTGCGACCAAGGGAGGATGGGAGCGGCATGGGCCGAACATCTGGACGCACAATGCGAGCCCGCGGCACCTGACGCAGGCGCTGGAAGGCAGCCTGAAGCGGCTGCGGCAGGAACGGATCGACATTTATCAGCTGCATGCGCCGGATAACGCGGTGTCGTTTGAGGCGAGCGTGGAGACGCTGGCGAAGCTGCGCGAGCAGGGCAAGATACGGCATGTGGCGCTTTCCAATGTGACCAAGGAGCATGTGCAGCGCGCACAAAAGATTGTGCCGATCGCGTCGGTGCAGAACCGGTACAGCTTCGCGGATCGCGAGTCGGACTTCATCGTGGATTATTGCGAGGAGCAAGGGATCGCGTTTATGCCGTGGGCTCCGCTGGGGCAGGCCAAGGGAGCGCACGGGGCGGTGACGAAGGTGGCGGGAGAGCTGGGGGCGACGCCGCTGCAGGTGGCGCTGGCGTGGCTGCTGCGGCGGTCGAAGGTGATTACGCCGATCCCGGGGACCTCGACGGTGAAGCACCTGGAGGAGAACATTGCGGCGGCGGGGCTGGAACTGCCGGAGAGCGCGTTTGCGGAGCTGGGGGCGGTGAGTCATCCTCCGGCGAGCCTGCGAGGGTAGCTTCACGAACGGACGGGATGGCGAAGGGGCGAGCGCATAAGGCTCGCCCCTTTTTGCGTGTGGGCGCGGGGCGGGATTTTATAGTGCTTTGTAGAAGCCTTCCCTGCGGAGACCACCGCGGGAAGGACCGTGGAGGCCGAGCGACGGATGAGCGGACTGGCGATGGTGGCCGGAGGGGTGGCGCTGGGGCTGGTGGGGATTGGGGGAGGGGCGCTGCTGATTCCGGCGCTGGCGTTTTTCTATGGGATGTCGCAGATCCGGGCGCAGGGGACGTCGCTGGCGACGCTGCTGCTGCCGATCGGATTTTTTGCGTTCTGGACGTACTACAAGGCGGGGCACGTGGACTTCAGGCTGGCGCTGTGGATCGCGCTGGGGTTTGCCGCGGGAGGATGGGTGGGCGGGGTGTGGGCGCAGCATCTGCCGGCGACCGTGCTGAAGCGCGGGTTCGCGGCGCTGCTGGTGGTGCTGGCGGTGAAGATGGTGATGGAGGGGTAAGGGGCTGGAGACGAAAGACGCGGGGTCCGAGGTATACACTTTGGGTTCGAGATCGGCCTGCCGGATTTCTGGCGGGCCGGACTGTTTG
>DATLMQ010000101.1:0-2123 GCA_035537215.1 Acidobacteriaceae bacterium | reverse complement strand
GGAACGAGGAGAGCGGCGCCTACCGAATACGCCTGCTTCTCCTCCTTTTTGTTGTAAGTCCTCATCATGAGTGAGGTGGCTGCCCGAGACGATGTACTCAGCTTGGTCGGACGGTGTCCGAAATGGAGGTGGAGCAACTCTTCCATCCGTGAGTCCCGTCCAAGAAGTCACAGCGTCAGCGAGGGCGGTTCAGGCGAACGCGGCGGAAGCGGGAATCATCCGGTCGCCGCCGCACGTTCCGAGAGCCTGGACGAGGCACCGCAGGGGCACCAGCAGGCCGCGTAGGGCCGCCCAGCGACGATATGTGGGCACCGGCGCCGGCGCGGGCGTTGCGCGGCCTGATGCAAGCCGCTGCCGGTAACGGTAGATCCGCCCGAAGTTGATGGCGATCGCGCGCAGGAAGGCGTACCCCCTGGCTGCGCGAAGCCCGCGCGTGCGTAGCTTGCCGTTGCGGCAGGGCGCCTTGAACTCCTTCATCGTGGCTTCCACGTTGGCCCGCAGCGTCCGGCGCTCTTCCGGCAGCGTCTGGAGGCGGCGGTGGCGGGCCTGCTTCAGCACGTCGGCCTCGGTGAAGTAGAAGGTGCGGCCCCCGTGCGCGCGGGGCTGCGCCAAGCACACCGCCGCGAAAGGGCACCCCGCACAACCTGCGGCCGCAAACTCGGCCTTGTAGTGCTTCGGGGTAGGACTGCCCGGCACCAGATGCCCGGCTGCACAGCGGACGTGGAGGAGCCCGGCCTCATCCCGGTCGATTTGCATCGGCGCTTGGGCAACGCGTCCGCGGATCGCCGTCTGCACCGCCTCGATCCCGAGCGCCGCCTGCCGAAGGTCATTGTCCTCGCTGCCGTACCCGGCATCGGTGTGGAGCTCACGCAGATCCGGCGTCTTCTCGTGCATCGCCGGCAACCGCTCGTGCAGGATGCGGCTGTCCTCCTGGTTGTTGGGAGCCACGGCGACGTCGGTGATCAGCTGCAGCTCGTTCTCCGGGTCGGCCGTCTCGGTGGCGTGCAGCACGAAGCCGTGGAAGGCTTCGTCGTCCTTCTTGCGATAGGTGGCGTCCGGGTCGTCGGGTGACTGGAGTGAATCGCTGCCCATCTCCGCGGCGGCGCGCACCGCAATCTTCTCCTCGACCCGGGTGAAGTGCTCCGCGAAGACACGGCTCACGATGTGGTAGATCTCGGTCGAGCCGTAGCCGGCCTTCAGCGTCTCGACCATCCACGCGTAGAGCCCGCCGAGGCGCTCAAAGGTCGCGTCGATCTCGCTCTTGCGCAGCCGGTAGAGGAACTGCCCCGACGTCTTCGCCTTCACGAACTCCGCGAAGCGCTCTTCGTGCTCCGCCTGATCGGCCTCGCCCAGGACGCGCCACATGCGCAGCACCACTTCCACCAGCAACTCGATCCGGGTGTAGTCGCGGATGTTGGAGCCCATCTGCGTCGAGTCGCACCGCTGGACCTGGCTCTTCAGCCCGAAGCGCTCCAGCTGATCCACGGTAAGGCGGTCGAAGACGGCCTGGAACTTGTCCTGGCCGGTCCGCCCCATGTGCTCGCGCAGCCGCTTCTGGAAGTTGAACAGCGTCGCCCGGCAGAAGGCCGCCTCGTCCAGGTTCCACAGCCCCAGCGCGGCCCGCACCTTGAGGTCGAAAGTCACGCGGTCCAGCAGCTCCTCGAACGTCCAGTCGTTCACGTGCTGCAGGATCATGGCCCCAACCAGCACGTTGACGGGTGCGTTGGGCCGGCTGGCGGGGGCATCCGCGTAGAGATCGGCGAAGAGCCCCTCGGGAATCCGGCAGAACACCTCTTTGTAGAACGCGTACTCCTTCGATTCGCGCAGCCGCTGCCCGACCTCTGGACTAAGCTGGGCCTCGATGCCGAAGATGTCTCGCTGGCGGTGCGTCTCGCTGGGTCGAAACACGGTGAGCGCGACTCCCGAGGAGAAGGGGTGCAGGGTGGCGTAAACAGCAATATAGCATCAGCTTACCCCACCTGCAACCAAATTCGACTGAGCTGCCGCGATGCTTTTTAGACCGGACTCTTCTATGGAAGGGGCAGACGAAATATAGCTTGCGAGCGTGCCGCGTGTCGTCCGCAGCGATTCGCAGGTTCCAGACCGGCGGCACCGCCCTTGCG
>DATLMQ010000100.1:0-9131 GCA_035537215.1 Acidobacteriaceae bacterium | reverse complement strand
CTCGCGCGTATCCATCCCCAGCACCACCCGCACCGGCCGCCCCGCCTCCCCCAGCATCCGAGCCAGCGCCACCCCAACCGCCCGCACCGTCCCCTCCGCCAGCCGAGCCGTAATCACCTCTCCCGGCCGCACCTCCCCACTGGACCGCAACAGCCGCCCCTCCGGCCCATACACCAGCGCGTACCCGCGCTCCAGCACCCGCACCGGACTCAGCGCCTCCAGCCGCGCCCCCACCCGCTCCAGCCGCACCCCCCGCCTCTCGCTCACCATCGTCGCCGCCCCCCGCAGCCTCTCCTCCGCCGCCTCCAGCCGCCGCCGATCCTCCCGCAGCCGCACTGCCGGATCCTGCCGCAGCAGCCTTGCCTCCGCCCGCATCCCGCGCTCCCGCGCCGCCCCCACCCTCCGCCGCAGAGCTCCCATCATCCGCAGCTCCAGCTCATCGATCCGCTGCCCCCTGCGCTCCACCGCATCCCGCACCCGCCGCAGCACCACCTCCGCGCTCAGCTGCGACATCCGCTGCCGCGCCTGCAGCATCTCAAACCGCCCCGCCCGCTCCAGCCGCGTCCGCAGCCGCTCCACCCGCTCCTCCACCCGGTGCTGCGCCGCAGTCACCATCTCCGCCGCAGCCGAAGGCGTTGGCGCGCACACATCCGCCGCTGCATCCGCAATCGTCGTATCCGTCGCATGCCCCACGCCCACAATCACCGGCACCGCGCATCCCGCAATCGCCCGCGCCACACGCTCATCGTCAAAGCCGTGCAGGTCCTCCCAGCTCCCTCCGCCGCGCGCCACAATCACCACATCCGCCCGCTCCGCATGCCGGCTGAACCACCGCAGCCCCGCCGCCACCTCCGCCGCGCACCGAGGCCCCTGCACCGCCGCCGGATAGATCAGCAGATTCACCGCCGCATGCCTTCTCCGGCACACCTTCACAATGTCCCGCAGCGCCGCTCCCTGCACGCTCGTCACCACCCCGATGCACCTCGGAAACGCCGGCAGCGGCCGCTTGCGATCGAACAGTCCCTCGCGCCGCAGCTTCTCCTTCAGCTCCCGCACCGCCGCCAGCAGAGCCCCCATCCCGCGCGGCTCCATCCACTCCGCGATCAGCTGCATCTGCCCGCGGCTCTCATACACGCTCAGCTGCCCGCGCAGCCGCACCGCATCCCCATCCTTCGCCGCAAACCGTATCAGCGACGCCTGCCGCCGGAACATCACAACCGAAAGCTGCGCCGCCCCATCCTTCAGCGTGAAGTAGCAGTGCCCGCTCGCCGCCGGCCGCCAGTTCGAGATCTCCCCTTCCACCGAAACCTGCCCATAGCTCCGCTCCACCAGCCCGCGCACCTGCCGCACCAGCTCTCCCACCGTCCACACCCGCTGCTCGTGGGTACTGTTTTTCTGGGCCTCACCCGCCCCCTGCGCCAGCTTGGCCTGCCCCTGCCCCTGCCCCTGCCCCTGCCCCTGCCGCTGTCCCTGCGCCCTGTTTTTCTGGTGGTCATCCCCGAAGGGGATCTGCGTTTCCGCACGCCCCGCTGGCCCCGCAGCCTCACCCTCCGGCTCCGGCGCAGCATCGAACAGCCCCCGCATCGCGGGAGCCTCAGCGCTCTTTCTGTCTCTCTTGCCGCGCCGCAGCTCAGCCAGGCTCGGCACCGGGTCCGACGAACTCATCGCACCTCAGAGTCTACGCCGCGTCTCTTCTCCACATCCCCTACATCACCTGCAACAGCGCCACCGCCTCTTTCAGCAGCACCTCAGGCCGGCATGGCTTGTTCAGCAGCTTCAGCGGCCGCTTCATCCGCGCCGCCTCCATCTCCACCTCGAACGCATTGCTGGAGTACGCCGTCAGCATCAGCATCTTGCACTCCGGCAGCTCCCGATTCACCGCCTCCGCCAGCTGCAGCCCATTCTGCTCCGGCATCGTCACATCGCACAGCAGCAGTTCCGGTGAGAAACTCCTTGCCCGCTGCAAACCGTCGGCCGCCGAGTAACAGGCCTCCGACTCAAATCCATTCGCCACAAAAATGAGGCGAAGTGTGTCGGCAACCAGCCGATCGTCATCGACTACCAGAACTCTTTGTTTCATGGGAGGACGTAGCTCCTCTTATGTTCGGTGAAACCTGCTGGAAGAAAACCGCTCCCCTGTTTCCAGGGGACGGGAGAAAGTGCTTGCAGACTAGACGACTCAACCGCTCAAACGCGAGAGAAAATTTGATCTAAATACAACAATTTTTGAGGACGTCCTCTGGATTTCGTCCCCCTGCACTCACCCGATACATTCATCCCTATGCACGTCGTCGTCTTCCTGTTCGGCGTCTCCTTCTTGAGCGCGGTGCTGCTGGATGCCTTCCAGACCATCATCCTGCCGCGCCGCCCCGTCGTCCGCTTCCGCCTCACCCGCCTCTTTTTCATCGCCACTTGGCAGCCCTGGACCCTCCTCGTTCGCCTGGCTCCCTCCCGCAAGTTGCGCGAGCAGCTCTACAGCATCTACGGTCCGCTCTCCCTCCTCGTTCTCTTTGGCGTCTGGGCCTTCGGCCTCCTCTCCTCCTTCGCCCTCATCTATTTCAGCCTCCACCTTCCTTTCCGCGACCCCGCCCATCCCGTCACCACCTTCGCGCACCTCCGCAGCAGCTTCTACGTCAGCGGCTCCACCCTCTTCACCCTCGGCCTCGGCGACGTCGTTCCCATCACTCCTCTGGCCCGCTTTCTCACCATCGCCGAAGCCGGCACAGGCCTCGGCTTCGTCGCCCTCGTCATCGGCTACGTCCCCGTCCTCTACACGGCCTTTTCCGCCCGCGAGATCGCCGTCGCCCTCCTCGACGCCCGCGCCGGCTCTCCCCCCACCGCCGCCGAACTCCTCCTCCGCCACCACTTCGACGGCGGCTCCCAGGCCCTCACCGAGCTCCTCGCCGAATGGGAGCGCTGGTGCGCCGCCATGCTCGAAACCCACATCTCCTACCCCATCCTTTGCTACTACCGCTCCCAGCACGACAACCAGAGCTGGCTCGCCGCCCTCACCACCGTCCTCGACGCCTGCTCCCTCATCATCACCACCCTCGACGCCCCCGCCATCCGCCAGGCCCAGCTCACCTTCGCCATCGGCCGCCACGTCCTCGTCGATCTCGGCCATGTCTTCCACCGCGAAGCCCTCGAGGCCCGCCTCCGCGACGCCCCTCCCACCCGCCTCTCCGACGAAGAGTTCGCCCGTCTCTGCGAAGCCCTCCAGGCTGCCGGCCTCTCCCTCTGCTCCGATCTCCACATGCGCGACCGCCTCCTCTCCATGCGCCGCCTTTACGAACCCCACGCCTGCTCCATGGCGCTCTTCCTCCACCTCGATCTCCCCCTCTGGGTCCCGCCCCCACCCAACACCGCCAGGCCCGATCTCTGGACCTCCGTCGCCAACCTCCGCAGTCCCGCCGCCCTGGCCGCCACCCCTCCCACCCACGTCAGCCCCCAGGCCACCGCCTCCCTCCTGGGCGGGGACGACGACCTCCACACTTAGCCCAACACTCCCGCCCCCCCTCCCTCGTCCGTCTTTCCTCGACTAATTCACCCCGCCCCGTTATCTCGACCGGAGGTCGAAGGCCGCAGCGGAGAGACCCCGTATTGAGACCCGCCACCACCTTCAACCCGGGACCCCCACCCCCACACCCATCCCCAAAAAGCATGCATTCACACTGCGCTTAAATGCACAAAACGCCGCCTTTCGGCGGCTCTTTTGCACTCAAAATCAACCCGTATTTACTGCGGCATACGCATTCCAGGCCCGCCAGGCCCCGCCGCGGGCTGCGGATTCAGCTTCTCCGAAGCGATCTGGCCCGCCGGTCCCGGCTGCCCTTTCGGGTCCTTGTCCTTGTCTTTCACCTGCGCCCAAACCCTTTTAGCTTCAGTAACTTTGCCCTCGGTCTGATACAGCTCTCCCAGCTGAATCTGCGCCATGTACGGGGGCACCGTGGTCGCACTTCCTTTGCCTAGCTCCTGCAGCAGCTTCTCCGCGTCCCCATTGCGCCCCGTCTGCTCATACAAGCCCGCCAGCGCCATCTTCCCGAGCGCCGCCACATCTCCGTTCCAGCTGTCCGCAACCTTGCGTAACACCTGCTCGGCATTGGAGTTATCGCCCTTCTCCATGTACGTCACGCCGGCAAAGTATTGTGCCATCTTGCCCGGTTCCGTCGACCCATATTGGTTCGCCACAGCCACAAATTGCGCATTCGCCGCCGCCGCCCGCGCCTTCGCATCCGGAAACGTCTTCGTCCCCGGCTGCAGCTGCGCGGCCTGGTCCGCCAGCGGTCGCTGATACGTCTGCATCGCCTCGCCAAACGCGCTCGAAGCCGCCGCGCTGCGATGCGCAAACCAGCTGTACCCGCCGATGATCGCCAGCAGCAGCACAATCGCGATCGCACCGATGGTCAGGGCTGCCTTCCGGTTCTGGTTCACCCATGTCACGCCATGTTCGGTCGTCATCACGAACTGGTCCGGCTGCTTCAAATTCCGCTTGGTCAAGTTATCCACGAAAGCCTTGGTTCCTTCTTGAGGAAGAGATACTCGCACCTCCGGCCCACCCCGGATGCGCTTCAGCCAGTCTAGCAGCCGCCCTCCTTTCACGCTGCTTCCGTTCGCGTCTCCGTAGGCAATTCATAGGCCAATCGCTTTCCCATGGGGGTTCTACAAAGGCCTTGCCAACGGTTGCGAGAGGGGCATAGTATCGGCCTCGCAATCGGGACAGTGCACATTTTGCAGGGCACGCGCCCCGAGATTTTTCGTGCGTTTTTTGCTCGTCGCTTCTCGCACCCTACCTCCGCGACCGCTCGCCTCAAGGCCCCCGGCGCGATGAACGACAGGAGCCACACCCAAATGGCCTGGTACGCATACTGCATCGCTGAACGCAGCGCTTTCTCCGAACTGGCACGTCATCGTCGCCCCATGCCCCTCACCGGGGTTACCGGTCTGTTCGGCAATCAAACCTTCCTCTTCCCAGCCGCCGATCTCGCTGTCGTTGTCTCCGAGCACCTGCCCGAAGATGCCAACCGCCTCTCCGGCCCGGAGGCCCAGGTCGCCGCTCGCGAACACGCCCGCGTCATCTCCGGCTGCTTCAGCCGCTCCACCGTCCTTCCCTTTCGTTTCGGTACCACCTTCGAAGACGACGACGCCCTCCGCCGATCCGTGCGGTCCAACCAGCGTCACTTCATGGCCAACGTCGAGCGCCTGCGCGGCAAGGCCGAGATGCACCTCAAGGTTGTCGTCGACGACATCTGCCCTGAGTCCTTCCACGTTGCCCAGCCTCACACCGCCGCCGGGCAGGAATATCTCTCGCATCTTCGTGAGTCGGCCAGCCGCCAGCGTGAACGCCAGTCCCGCGCCCGCGCCCTCTCCGTCCAGATGCACCGCATGTTCCTTCCTCTGGCGGAGGAGATCACCTGCAAGCGTATGGAATCGGGCAAGATGCTCCTCGATATCGCCCACCTCGTCGATAAAAAGACGGTGGAGCGCTACCAGAACAAGTACAGCTCCGCCACGCTTCAGCTCAAAGACTGCGCCATGCAGCTCTCCGGTCCCTGGCCCCCGTATCACTTCGTGCATCGGGAACACCCGCATCGCAGCCACGCCTAACCTGCAAGACACTCAGGAACCAAGGCCTCGGCACCCGCCGAGGCCTTCAGCTTTCTACAGAGCGCCTTGCGCCTTCTGGGCGATCTCCCGCTTCCGCCGGCTCAGCACCGAGCCCCGGCGCCGCCGCCGTCCGCTCGCGTGATCGATCTTCTTCCAGAACCCCACAAAATAATCCACCGCCGAGATCATGGAAACCGTAGCCATCCAATACACCGCCGTGACCGCAATCAGGTGCACCCCGACAATGAACCCGCCCCAGTTCCAGTAAGCCCAGCGGTGGTTCAGAATCGCCGCCACCACGCTCACAATCTGGATCACGGTCTTCAGTTTGCCGATCTCGCTGGCCTCGATCGTGAAGCCCTCACCCGCCGCAATCGATCGCAGGCCGTTCACCAGGAACTCCCGCCCGATCACCAGCACCGCGATCCACGGCGGCATCACTGCCGGGTTATAGGCCACCAGCAGGATGAACGCCGTGGTGACCATCAGCTTGTCCGCCAGCGGATCCAGCAGCATGCCAAGCGTCGTAATCTGCCCGCGACGCCGCGCCAGGTACCCGTCCACCCCATCCGTAATCGACGCGAGGATGAAGATCGACGAGGCGAAGATCTCCTGCTCGCCATGGATCCCGCGCACCGGAAACTTCGGGCTCAGCGCCCAGATCAGCACCGGAACGGCTGCAATGCGGCTGAGCGTGATGGAATTGGGCAGGTTCACTTGCTAACCAGGGCGGCAGCGCTCAACGCGCAGAGAGTGCCGGGAAGTCACTGCCATTCTGACATACAGACGTAACCTGGCGCGGTCCGAAAGCATCGTCCGACGCCCTTCGCTCCGCCCCCGGGTCTATGCGTACATGCCGCGCTGCTTGGTCGTGTACGCCACGCGATCGATCGCCAGCATGTAAGCGGCGATCCTGTTATTCACCTCATGCTGCACCGCATACTGCAGCACATCGTTGAAGCTGTCGACCATGATCCGCTCCAGCCGCTGGTTCACCTCGCCCTCGGTCCAGAAGTAGCCCATGCGGTCCTGCACCCACTCGAAGTAGCTCGTGGTCACCCCGCCCGCATTGGCCAGGATGTCCGGAATCACAAACACGCCATTCTCCGCCAGGATCTCGTCCGCTGCCGGCGTCGTGGGCCCGTTCGCCCCCTCCACCAGGATCCGGCAGCGCAGCTTCGCCGCATTCCGGCTGGTGATCACGTTCTCCGTTGCAGCCGGAATCAACACATCACAGGCGTACGTCAGCAGCTCATCCTTGTCCGCGGCCTCGCCTCCTGGAAAGCCGTGAATCGTTCCCTTGCGGGTCTTCCACTCCATCAGCTCGCCCACATCCAGCCCCTTCGCGTTGTACAGTCCGCCGTCGTACTCCGCGATCCCGATGATCCGGTAGCCCTTGTCCCACAGCAGTTTGGCCGAGTGCGATCCCACATTGCCAAAGCCCTGCACGATCACGCTGGTCGACTCCGGCGACATGTTCAGGTGCTTCAGCGCCTGGTCCGTCACCACGCTCACGCCCCGCCCGGTCGCCTCACGCCGTCCCCGCGACCCCCCGATATTCACCGGCTTGCCCGTCACCACGCTCGTCACCGTCTGCCGCATGTGCATGGAATACGTGTCCATAATCCACGCCATCGTCTGCTCATTCGTGTTCATGTCCGGAGCCGGCACGTCTTTTTCCGGTCCGATGAACTCGATCAGCTCCGCCGTGTAACGCCGCGTCAACCGCTCCAGCTCCCCCTGGCTCATATGCCGCGGATCGCAGATCACCCCGCCCTTTGCCCCGCCGAACGGGATATTCACGACCGCGCACTTCCACGTCATCCAGCTCGCCAGCGCTCGCACCTCGTCCAGGCTCACATCCGGCGAGTAGCGAATGCCTCCCTTGCACGGCCCGCGCGCCGCCGAGTGCTGCACACGATATCCCGTGAACACCTCGATCGTCCCGTCGTCCATCCCTACCGGAATGTGCACGATGATCTCCCGCGACGGATACCGCAGCACCTTCCAGATCCCCGGGTCCAGCTTCAACTTACTGGCGGCCAGGTCAAATCGCGCCGCCTGTGCCTCCCATGGATTGGTCTCTTGTTCCAGTGAAATCGGAGCCGATACATCTGCTGTTGCTGCCATACTTGCTTCTTTCCGAGGAGCGGCCCTTTGTATTCCCGCCCTCTGGGTTGCGGCTTCAGGTCGTGCGGTCAGGGCCGCCCGGCCGGGTACCAGTTCTTCTTCGGCCATCGCGTTCCCCCGTACACCCGGCCCGCCTTCCCTCTATCTGACGCTCGTGGCCTGCGCTCGGAGTCGCAAAGTTGGTCTCTTTTCACCGCGATGCGCTCTTTCCTCCGCCGCTCCAACCCCGGCCAAACCGCCCGATTCTAGGCCCGCCCCCGCAAACCTTGCAATGGCCTCAGCTACCCTTTGGTAACCCATCCTTTCCGCCTGCGATACCCTCGTCTTTATGCCCGTCGCGAACACCGCAACCAGTCCCTCCCTCAGCGACTTCGTGCGCCTCGCGGCCACCCACACCCTCCTCCCCGTCACCCGCTCGGTCCCCGCCGACCTCGAGACCCCCGTCTCCGCCTTCCTTCGCGTCGCCGCCCACGAGCCCGACGCCTTTCTGCTTGAATCCGTCGAAGGCGGGGAGTCCGTCGGCCGCTACACCTTTATCGGCATTCGCCCGTACCGCACCCTCTCCGCGCGCAACGGCCAGGTCACCGATGCCCCGTCCGGCGCCGCCCCCCGCACCTACGCCGGCGATATCTTCATCGAGCTCAAGCGCGCCCTCGACGGCCACACCCCGGCGCGGCTCCCCGGTCTGCCGCCCTTCACCGCCGGCGCCGTCGGATTCTTCAGCTACGACGTCGTCCGCCAGATCGAGACTCTCCCCACCCTCGCCGCCGACGAACTCCACGTCCCCGACGCCTTCTTCATGTTCTTCGACGAGGTCCTGGCCTTCGACCATGTCCGCAAAGCCATCCACCTTATCGTTACCACCGGCACCCGCACACCTCTCGATCCCTCGGCCACCGAACTCGCCTACATGGATGCCAACGTCCGACTCGACCGCCTCGAGTCCCTCCTCGAGGCCGCGCTCCCCAAACCGCCCCGCCCGCACATCCCCGAGCCGCTTGCGATCGCCTCCCGCACCGCCCCTGCCGACTTCCTCGCCGCCGTCGACACCGTCAAGGAGTACATCCGCGCCGGCGACGTCTTCCAGTGCGTCCTCTCCCAGCGCTTCGACTGCACCCCCGCCGTCGACGCCTTCGAGGTCTACCGCTCCCTCCGCATCGTCAACCCCTCGCCCTACATGTACTTCCTCCGCTTCGCCCTGCCCTCTGCCTCAGCAGAGCAGGGAACCGCCCTCCCCCCATCCCCAAACCCCGCAACCCCGCCGTCCGAAGCCCCGCCATCCGCAACCCCGCTTTCCGCACCCCCGCTTTCCGCAACCCCGCTTTCCGCAACCCCGCTTTCCGCGACCCCGCCGTCCGCAACCCCGCTTTCCGCAGCCCCGCCTTCCGGATTAGCAG
>DATLMQ010000099.1:0-2873 GCA_035537215.1 Acidobacteriaceae bacterium | reverse complement strand
ATTGCGATCTACATGAACTATGCCATGCACGCCGTCACCCTCTTCCTTCGCGGGGACGTCACAGGCGACTTCCCCGGCGAGGCTGAGCGTTATGTCGAAAACGTGTATGACGGCCAGATGGTCGCCATCTGGAGCTCTGCGGCTGCCGGCGATCAGAATCCGCTCCACCTCCGGGCCATCCGCCCCATCACAGCCGTCAAGATCCAACACGAGATGGATCCGGCGAAGGCTGGGCAGGCGGGCAAGGCGGAGCAGAACGGCGCGATCGACCGGCTGATGCATGGCAAAGCCCGCTACAAGGACATTCCACCCGATCCGAAGCTGAAGGAGCAGTCCACGGAAGTAATGCAGAGCATGGGCCGCTTGATGGCCGAGGAGGTTCTGCGTGTGGTCGCGAACACCCGCCGATACGCCTCGTCCGGTCCCATCGACGGCTCCTCCGCAACTGTCACCTGCCCTGGTCGCAAACGCCTGGACAACGCGCGGGAAGGAGTTGCCGGCAGCTATGAGAGGGCGGACCCCGTCACCCTCCATATCGGCCAGCTCCGGATCGGGGACATCGCATTCGGCCGTGCGAACGCGGAGCTGTACACGGGCATCGGCATGCGTCTCAAAGAGGAATCCCCTTTCACTCACACCCTCATGGTGACTTTGGCAGACGGCGCCGCCAACACGGGCTACGTCCCGACGGACGATGCGTTTGGACGTTACACGTTCCAGGTACTGAGCTCACGGCTGCAGCCGGGCTGCGCGGAGCGAGGCATCGTGAACGGTATCGTCGACTTAATGGAAAAGGATGTGGCCGTGACACCCTCGCGGTAGTCACAACGACCGTCGAATCCTTGTTGGAAGCCGGGAGCTCGATTTAGAAGCTGCGCCGCACCTGCCTGGAAAAAGGACTCGAGCTCGAATCGGGTCCGGCTTCGACTCTGCGGGTCAGTCGGCCATCATAGAGTTTTGGGCACAGTGACAGGCGTCAGGCAATGCCACCTAGTGAAATGACCGGTTGAAGCGGCTTGTCTGATGCGGGGCGTCCGTCTGAGCTCAGCCTAGACCAGCTCGTACGGATGCCGCTGTGGACGGCTCAGGAGGCTATTCGCTGCATCGTCGTTGAGGAAGACTTCCTTCGCCGGATCCCAGTGCAAATGCCGGTTGGTCTTCATCGCCGCCCAGTGCAGCAGGCACGTTGAACAGGCCCGATGACCGATCTCGGGCGGGGCGGTTGGCTGCTTGCGGCTGCGGATGCAGTCCAGCCAGTTCCCATGCTGGTCGTCGCTGGTGTACAGATGGATCTCGTTCGGCCCGATCTCACTGGTGAGTATCTTCGGGTCGCTCGCCTGCAGCACGTCTACTTTCGGCACCGGATCGCCCGGCTTGGCGGTGGGGGAGTTCATCCCATCGCGCTGCACAAAGATCCAGCCCTTGGTCCCGTACCACTTGATCCCGTTCTGGAATTCGCCAGAGATGGTCATCTCCATCCCATTGGCGTAGTGCCCGTATGTCTTGAATGGACCGTGCACATCCCACAGGCCGTGCTTCGGGAACTCCGCCGATCCCCAGATCTCAACCGGTCCGGTGAGCTCGGTGTTCATGCCCCAGTGGGCAGTGTCGACGTGGTGCGCTCCCCAGCCAGTAATCATGCCAGCGCCGAACTGCTCCATGCGTAGCCACCCCGGACGATCGAAGCCCTGCTGCGGCATCACGCGATCGACTGTATACGGCACCTCCGGTGTGGAGCCGAGCCAGGCGTCGTAGTTGAAGCCGGCAGGCACGGGCATGGGGGTCGGGTTGCCACCGGCCGGATCGCCGGGCAGCCCCACCTCGACGCGCTGCACGTCTCCGATACGGCCGTTGCGCACCAGTTCGCACGCACGGTGGAATTGCTTCCAGCTCCGCTGCTGGGAGCCAACCTGCAGGATGCGGCCGGTCGGCTTGACGTGGTCGACCATGAAGCGGCCTTCCCTGATGGTCAAGGACGCTGGCTTCTGCATGTAGATGTCTTTGCCCGCACGCGCCGCGGCAACAGCCAGCCGGGCGTGCTGGTGGTCCGGGGTCGAGATCAGCACAGCATCGATCTGCTTGTTCGCGAGCAGTTCACGGTAGTCCGCATAGCCTACCGTCCCCGTGTAAGCCTGGCCGAGCTTCTTGGTGTAGGCCTCGTTGACGAACCTCTTACCCGACTCCACACGATTCGCGTCAAGGTCACATACAGCGATGATGCGATTGTTCCTCGGTCCCGCGACTCCCGTGTACTGCAGAACACCGGGCATGTCATGCACACGGGAGATGCGCCCCACGCCGATCGCCCCGATGTTGATGTGGTTGGAGGGGGCATCCTGTCCGAGCACGCGCGATGGCACGATAGTGGGAAAACCAGCGGCTGCCGCCGTCAGCAACGATCCCTTCACGAACGAGCGGCGATTGAGCTTGCTCACTGTACTTCCCTCCTGCAGAGTTGGTCTTTCCTCAGAGCCGTCCAGCTAAGCCTGCAGCTGTACAAGCTTTGCGTTCTTCTGTGCCTTAATCGATAGCTCCGCCGCCAGGAGGCACTGCTCCTGGTCCTGAGCGACGTGCGTGCGGTTGACCACATCGGCCACAAACTGTGGACCGAACGGCAACGTCACGTCATTGCAATCGATGAAGCGCGCTTGCTTCGCATCCACGACAAACAGATTGTTTCCCTTGGCACTTACCGCAACGTTGGTGTACTTCCGGGCTTCCATGTAACCTTCGGTGCCCAGAATGAAGAGACGGCCGTCACCCCATGTCCCGAGGCCCTTGGGGGTGAACCAGTCCAGCCGCACATAGCCGAAGCCGCCATTGCCACGCAGCATCATGTCACCGAAGTCCTGGAAGTGCGGGTGATCCTTATG
>DATLMQ010000098.1:0-4957 GCA_035537215.1 Acidobacteriaceae bacterium | reverse complement strand
CGATGCGGAGCGGCTCCAAGCGCTGGTGCGCGAGATCGGTCCGCTGGTGGATGGCATAGCTTGTATCAACACACTGCCCGCGCAGATTGTGGATGCGAGCGGGGCGCAGGCGCTTCCGGGTGAAGGCCGGCTCTCGAGTGGCGTGTGTGGGCGAGCGATTCGCTGGGCGGGTCTGGAGATGGTTGGACGGCTGAAAAAACTACGTGAGGAGATGGGATTGCGGTTTGCGATTGTAGGTGTAGGGGGCCTCAGTGATGTGGCGGATTTCCGGGCATACCGCCAGACAGGCGCCGATGCAGCAATGACCGCAACAGCGGCGATGTGGAACCCACGGCTCGCGCAGCAGATGAAGGAGGCGTGCAGTGAGTGAGGTAGTTGCGTCCGCCCTACTGAGCGTCGGTGGCGTTAGTTTTCGCCCGGACGATCCGATCACGTTCAAGTCGGGCATCCTGTCGCCGGTGTACTGTGACAACCGCCGCTTCCCGTTTCACCCGCGCGAGTGGCGGCAGGTGATCGAGGGTTTCGTTGAGCTCATGGTGCAGACGGGCGTGAACTTTGACGTGATCGGCGGGATCGAGGCTGCGGGGATCCCGCACAGCGCCACTCTTGGATTCGTCACGGCGACACCCTCGGTCTTTATCCGCAAGGCTGCAAAAGAACACGGCACGAAGCGGCGCGTGGAAGGCGGCGATGTGACCGGCCGCACAGTGTTGCTGATCGAGGACCTGGTGACGACAGGGAGCAGCAGCCTTGCAGGTGTGGAGGCGCTGCGGGCCGAGGGCGCTGTAGTCACCGACTGCCTGGCAATTGTGAGCTACCGGTTCCGCGAGGCGATGGAACAATTCCAGCTTGCAGGCGTACAGCTGCACACGCTTACAAGCTTCGGCGAAGTGCTGGAACTGGCACGCAAGCGACAACTTGTGTCAGACGCTGAGTCGGCGAGCGTCGCGGCATGGCTGCATGATCCTCACGGATGGGCCGCCGATCGAGTGCAGAGCGGAGCGAAGGGATGAACGCTGTTGCTCTGAAGCTCACGCGGCGCATGCAGGCCGCGCACTCGCTGCTCTGTGTCGGAATCGATCCGGATGTTTCGAAGCTGCCGAAGCGCTTCCTGGAGCATGCGGCACCGCAGCAGCGCTTCGGGGAATGGATCATCGATCAAACCGCGGAGTTCGCGGCGGCGATCAAGCTGAATGCGGCCTTCTACGAAGCCCGTGGAGCTGAAGGTGTAGCGGAGATGGAGCGTACGATCGCGTACGCACGCGAGCGCTATCCGGAGCTGGTCACTATCTGCGACGCGAAGCGTGGAGACATCGGCAACACGAACGAGGGTTATGTCGCCTCGATCTTCGATGGGATGGGCTTCGACGCGGTCACGCTGCATCCTTACCTCGGGCGCGAGGCGTTAGATCCGTTCCTTCAGCGCCGGGACAAAATGTGCATCGTGCTGTGCCGTACTTCGAATGTCGGCGCAGGAGAGTTCCAAGACCTGAAAGTCGACGGGCGTCCATTGTGGTTGGCTGTGGCGGAGCGTGTGAGCCGTGAGTGGGATCGCGAGGGCAACTGTGCCCTGGTGGTCGGTGCCACGTACCCGCGTGAGATGCGACAGATTCGTGAGGTTGCTCCACGGTTGACGCTGCTGGTGCCAGGCATCGGGGCGCAAGGTGGTGATCTGTGGGCGGCTGTTTCTGCGGGACTGGACGCCCAGGGCAGGGGGCTGCTGGTCAGCGCGTCCCGCTCCATTCTGTTCAGCGACGATCCGGCGCGGGCTGCGCGCACGCTTCGAGACGAAATCAACGCAGCACGGGAGGCGGCGCATGCTGCGCATTGAAGGAAGAATCGCAAACCATGATGCGGAGTTCGATGGAGCGATCGAGATCGATCCTGTGACTGGACTGATCGGAAGTGTTGGGCCGAAGGAGGGCCGCAGCGATCTGGACACGCACGGCTGCATTATCTTCCCAGGCTTTGGAGATCTGCATGTGCATGCGCGCGAAGATGTCAGCGGACGCGAGCTTTACAAGGAAGACTTTACAACCGCATCAGCAGCTGCCATCCATGGCGGCGTGACGCACTTCGCGGACATGCCGAACAATCCTTCGGCGCCCATCGACGATGCCAGCTATGCCGCAAAGGAGCGGCTGACTCTGAATGCGCCGATCCACATCACGTTGTACGGCGGTATAGGGCCCGGGACCCACCCCTTGTCGCGACCGGTGCCGTATAAGGCTTTCATGGGGCCGTCTGTCGGCGAGCTCTTCTTCTCTTCGGCCGAGCAGTTGGAGCAGACGATCGCCCGTTATCGGGGATGCAACGTAAGCTTCCACTGCGAGGATCCGCTGATCCTTTCCGAAAGCCGCGGTGCTGCCACACACGAGGCGAGACGGCCGGCACACGCGGAAATTTCGGCAACACGTTTCGCCTTGCAGCTGATCGAGCGGTATGACCTCGCGGGTAAGCTCTGCCACTTTTCGACCGGTGAAGGTCTGCGCGATGTGCTCGCGGCCAAAGAGCGTGGGGTCCGTGTGACTTGTGAGGTCACCCCGCACCATCTGTTCTTTGACGAGACGATGCTGCACGGAGAGAATCGCCTGGCACTGCAGATGAACCCGCCGCTGCGCGGACGAGAGGATCGGCTGGCCATGATCGAGGCCCTGCGGGTAGGGGCGATCGATTATCTCGCCACGGATCATGCGCCGCACACGATCGAAGAGAAACAGAAGGGTACGAGCGGCGTGCCGCACCTGGACACGTATGGCGCATTCGCGACGTGGCTGATGGCAGAGCATGGGTTCTCTACCCAGGAGATCGCGCGCGTGTGCGCGTTCAACCCCGGAGGGTTTGTGCGCGAGTTTCTTCCCCAGGGTCTGGGCATTGGGTTTGGGCAGATTGCGCCGGGGTTTGCGGGATCGCTGACGATCCTTGACCTGGAGACGCCGTATATCGTCACGCGTGAATCCTTGCGAACCAAATGTGCGTGGTCGCCCTTCGAGGGCTTCACCTTTCCTGGCCGGGTGCGCCACACCGTGGTCCTCGGACGGGTGCATACGCCAGGCGGGGATGTGCGATGAGCCGGTTGCGTCATGTACTCAGCGCCCAGCAGCTTGTGGATCAGGAACTCCTCGGTGAACTCTTCTCCTCGGCCGCGGAGCTGGAGCAGCAAGACAAGACACGCACGCTGGAGTTGCCGCTGCGCGGCCGGATTCTGGCGACGATGTTCTATGAACCGAGCACGCGCACTCGGTTTTCTTTCGAAGCAGCCATGCAGAAGCTTGGCGGTGGCGTGTTGACCGCAGAGAATGCGCTCGATAACTCGTCGGCCTCGAAGGGCGAAACTATCGCGGACACCGTGCGTGTTGTCAGCGGGTATGCCGATGCCATCGTGCTGCGGCATCCCGCAATTGGCACAGCGCAGGTCGCGGCCGACGTCTCGCCGGTACCGATCATCAATGCCGGAGACGGTGCAGGTGAGCACCCAACCCAGGCGCTGATCGATATCTACACCATTCGCAAGGAACTCGGACGGATCGAAGACCTGAACATCGCCCTGGTGGGCGACCTGCGCAACGGTCGCACGATCCATTCGCTGCTGCCGTTCTTCTGCAAGGCGCCGGGCATCTCGTTGACTCTGATCTCGCCGCCGCAGCTTAGGCTCCCGGGCAAGTACATTCGCATGCTGCAGGAAGCAGATACGCGATTCGCGGAGACGACGCGATTGGCGCGCGTAGAGCCGGCGGATGTGGTCTATGTCACGCGTGTGCAGCGGGAGCGTTTCAGCTCCGAGGCCGAGTACGATGCCGTGAAGGACTCCTATCGTATCGATCTACATGTGGCCGACTCGCTGAAGCCGCGGTCGATCATTCTCCATGCTCTGCCGCGCACAACGGAGATCTCACCCGAGGTGGACCAGGATGCGCGGGCGGCCTACTTCCGGCAGGCGCGGAACGGGCTTTTCGTCCGGATGGCGCTGTTACGGTACCTGCTGGCCTGACGACCGGCCACCGTTCTGCGTTTCTCGGGCAATCGCAATATGTATCTTGCCTAAGGTAGGCAAAAAGGCGTAAGGTGGCCATCTCTTCGAGGTGTGCAGCTTTCATTTTCTCCTCGAACTAATCGGAAAGTTGAGGGAGACCTTGAGCAAGCGGAGCTTCGATAGGCGGGCGTTTCTGGGGGGTGTGGGAGCGGCGGGACTTGGGTGTGCGCTGCCTTCCGAGATGCTGGCAGCCAGCTTCAGCGGGCCGGTTGTGCACGAGGTCGCGCAGGCCGATCCGCAGCTTGCGACTCCGCAGCATAAGGTACGATTCGCGGTCTGCGGGATGAGCCATGACCATATCTATGGCATGGTCGGGGCGATTCAGCGGGGCGGCGGAGAACTGGTCCTCGCGCAGGCTACCGAGCCAGACAAGGTCGCGGCATTCAAGAAGCGCTTCCCCGATGTGCGCTGGGCAGCGAACGAGGAAGAGGTTCTGCACGATAGCTCGATCCAGCTGGTACTGAGCTCGAAGATCGCGAGCGAACGTGCTCCCCTGGGCGTGCGCGTGATGCGCTCAGGAAAAGACTTCCTCTCCGATAAACCCGGCATTACGACGCTGGAGCAGCTGGCCGAGGTGCGCAAGGCCATCGCCGAAACCAAGCGTATCTACGGCATCATGTACAGCGAGAGGCTGGAGGTCAAGGCCGCGGTGAAAGCGGGCGAGTTGATTCACGCCGGTGCCATCGGGCGGGTCATCCAGACCATCAACATCGCGCCGCACCAGATCCACCAGGGAGCTGGCGACTGGGGTGGAGCTTCGGGCCGGCCCGATTGGTTCTGGAATGACACACAGTACGGCGGCATTCTTTGCGACATCGGATCACATCAGGTAGATCAGTTCCTGTACTACACCAGGTCTACGCAAGCGGAGGTGGTGGCCTCGCAAATCGCAAACGTCGCGCATAAGGATCACCCGCACTTCCA
>DATLMQ010000097.1:0-3252 GCA_035537215.1 Acidobacteriaceae bacterium | reverse complement strand
GGGAAGATCGATGGGACGGTGGCGCTCCAGCCCGCCGAGACGCGAGCCGCCGGACGCGGGATCGGCGCCGTCGACGTCGACGCCGGTGCCGTGTTCAAGTCCCATTTCGAAGATGAGCGGCTCTTCCAGCATGAGCGCTCGGTTACCCGTGAAGGTAGGAGTCGCATCGCGCCGATCGTCGCGAGCGGGTGTCAGGTCGGTCACGTCAGCGCCTCCTCAAGCGCGTTTCCGAGCGCCTCGATATCCTCATCGGTCACCGTTTCCGTGACCGCCACCACCAGCCCCTTCTCCAGACCGGCATCGCCCGGGTACAAACGCCCGAGAGACACGCCGCCGAGCACGCCGCGGTCGGCCATGGTGCGAACCACGGCACGACTTGGCGCGGGAAGGCGCACGGCGAACTCGTTGAAGAAGCCGTCGTTGACCACTTCGACACCGGGAACGCGGGCGAGCCGATCCGCCGCCGCGCAGGCCTTGCGGTGATTGACCGCAGCAAGGCTCCGCAGGCCCGTTTCACCCAGCAGCGTCATGTGGATCGTCCATGCCAGCGCGCACAGCCCCGAATTGGTGCAGATGTTCGATGTCGCCTTCTCCCGCCGGATGTGCTGCTCGCGCGTCGACAGCGTCAGCACAAACCCGCGCTTTCCATCCATGTCCTTGGTCTCACCCACAAGGCGCCCCGGCATCTGCCGCAGGAACTTCTCCTTGCACGCGATCACGCCGCAGTACGGCCCGCCAAACCCCACCGGCACACCGAAGCTCTGCGCCTCCATCGATACGATGTCGGCCTCCTTCGGCGCCTTCACCGCACCCAGGCTCACCGCCTCCGCAATCGACACAATCAGCAGCGCACCCTTGCTGTGCACCAGCTCCGCAATCGCCCCCACATCCTCAATCGTCCCAAAGAAGTTCGGCGACTGGATCAGCACGCACGCCGTATCGGCCGTAATCGCAGCCTCGAGCGCCGCCATATCCACGCGCCCCGTCTTGGCGTCATACCCGCACTCCGCTACAGGGATGTCCTGGTGCTGCACCGTCGTCTTCAGCACCTCGCGATATTCCGGATGCACCGTCCGCGCCACCACGCAGTTGTCGCGCCCCGTCACGCGTACCGCCATCAGCACGCTCTCCGCCGCTCCCGTCGAGCCGTCATACATGCTCGCGTTCGCAATCTCCATCCCCGTCAGCTCGCAGATCATCGTCTGGAACTCGAACATCGCCTGCAGCGTTCCCTGCGAGATCTCCGGCTGATACGGCGTGTAGCTGGTCAGAAACTCCCCGCGCTGCACCAGCGAATCGATGATCACCGGCCGATAGTGCCTGTACGCGCCCGCTCCCAGAAAGCTCGGATACAGCTTCGCCGCCGGCCCCCACGCCAGCTCGCTCGCATCGCCGGAAGCCAGCCCCGCTGCAAACGCGCGAAAGCGGTCCATCACCTCGGACTCCGCATGCTGCCGCGGAACCTCAAGATCACGCGTCAGCCGGTACTCGCCCGGAATGGTCTCAAACAGCTCTTCAATCGAGGACGCCCCGATCGCCTCGAGCATCTCCTTGCGATCGGCGGGGGACTTCGGCAGGTAACGCATCGGCAGGGCTTTCCAATCTCGCGGTGTTTCGGTTCCGCGCGCTTCCGTCGGCGCCACGCGCAGAACGCAGCAGGGAAGGGGAGAAGAGCGCGGCCTAGTGCCCCGTCTCTTCCTTCACAAACGTCTCGTAGTCGGCGGCCGAGAGCAGCGCTCCCGCCTCATCCGGATTCGTCATCGTCAGCTTGATCAGCCACGTCTCGTTGGCCGCCGTATTGATCGTCTCCGGCGTCGCATTCAGGCTCTCGTTGATCTCCGTCACCGTGCCCGTCACCGGCGAGTACAGATCGCTCACCGCCTTCACGCTCTCCACCGAGCCGAACGTCGATCCCGCCTCGATCTGCTGCCCCACCTTCGGCAGCTCCACAAACACGATGTCGCCCAGCGATTCCTGCGCGTAATCGGTAATGCCGATGGTGGCGAGGTCGCCATCCGTATTCAGCCACTCATGCGACTTCGCATACCGGTACTTCTCGGGATAAGCCATGCCTGTTTAGTCTCTCCAAAAAAGATTGTAGAGTATGCCCGCCGCCCGATATCCGCGCACCCCAGCCGCGCCTCACGCAACGCTGCAGCCCGCATGCACGCGGAACCCCGAAGCCCGCCCTACTGCCCCTTCAGCTCTCTCACCCAGATATTCCGGAAGCTGATCGGCTCGCTCTTATCCCCGTGCGCCTGCAGCTTGATCGGCGCCGTGTCGTACGCCTTGTAAAACGGTTTGCCGATAAACAGCGTCTCGCCCTGCAGCTGGAAGTGGTTCTGCACCAGCACGCCATTGAACAGCACCGTCACGTACGCCGGGCTCTCCAGCGTCCCATCCGCCTTGAACCTCGGCGCCGTCCACACCACGTCATAGCTCTGCCACTCACCCGGCTTTCGTGCCGGATTCGCCAGCGGAATCGCCTGCTTGTAGATCGCTCCGGCCTGCCCATTCACGTACGTCGTATTCCCGTACGAGTCCAGCACCTGCAGCTCGTACCCCGCATCGCCCGGTCCGGTCGACGCCAGAAACACCCCGCTGTTTCCCCGCGCCTGCCCACTGCCCGTGATGTTGGTCGGAATCCTCCACTCCACATGCAGCTGGTAGTCCTTGAACCGCCGCCGTGTCTGGATGCTTCCGGCTCCCGGCCCCTTGTTCACCGTCATCACACCGTCGCTCACGGCCCACTTCGCCGGCGCCCCATCCTGCGCCGACACCCACTCATCCACGGTCTTGCCGTCAAACAGCACAATCGCATCGGACGGTGCAACGCCCTCAGCGGCCCCAGGCGTCACCAGCTTCGGCACCGGCTGCCAGACCTCCGTCTCCTTGGGATCGCCCTTCCTCGGCTGCTGCTGCGCCACCGCCAGCCCGCCCATGCAACCCAGCGCGACCATCACCAGTACTCGCGAAATCATCCCAGCCATCGGTTGTCCTTTCAGAAAACAGGTGCAGTCATTTTAGGAAAGCGGTGCCGTAATCACCGGTGTCGCTGCCGCCTTCGGCCGCTTGTAGAACGGCGTGGGCACCACCTGCGCCCGTACCAGCTGCCCGCGAACCTCCACACCCAGCTCCGTTCCTATCTCCGCGTACGCCATCGGCACATACGCCAGCGCAATATTCTTCTTCACAAACGGTCCCGGCGATCCCGAGGTCACCTCACCGATCCGCTCGGGAGTTCCCGACGCA
>DATLMQ010000096.1:0-9510 GCA_035537215.1 Acidobacteriaceae bacterium | reverse complement strand
GACGGCCGAGCAGATCGTGTTCAACGGCGAGAACTTTACGACCGACGACCTGGCGATCGTGATTACGCCGAAGCCGGGAACACCTGGCATGTGGAACTACGACCGGCAGTGGATTCCGAAGCGTGTGGGGGCGCTGCGGCTGGAGCTGGCGAAGAAGTTCGCGGATAAGCATGGGCTGTTTACGCAGACCGGGACCGCGAAGGACTTCCGCTTTCTGTGGGTGACTGACTTCCCGATGTATGAGTGGAACGAGGAGAGCAAGCAGTGGGATGCGGCGCATCATCCGTTCACCTCTCCGCACGAGGAGGACATCAAGAGCGGTGCTCTGTGGAACGACAAGGGTGCGGTGCGGGCGCTGGCGTATGACGTGGTGCTGAACGGGACGGAGCTGGGGTCGGGGTCGATCCGCATTCATCGCAAGGATGTTCAGGCGGAGATTTTCCGGACGCTGGGCATGAGCGATGAAGAGGCTCATCAGCGCTTCGGGTTCTTCTTGGATGCTCTGGAGTATGGGACGCCGCCACATGGCGGGATCGCGCTGGGTCTGGACCGGATTGTGATGATCCTCGCGGGAGCGTCTTCGTTGCGCGAGGTAATCGCGTTCCCGAAGACCGCGAAGGCGATCGACTTGATGGTGGATGCGCCGACGCCGGTGAGCGAGCTGCAGTTGCGGGAGTTGAACCTGAGGATCGCGCACCGGACATAGTCACCGCGAGCCGAACGAACGAAGCCGCCTGGGGTCTTGCTCAGGCGGCTTCTTTGTCCTCGTTGGCCCATTTGGTGGACAGAGTTTGGAGGTATTCCATGAACTGCTCCATATCGCGGAGGCGGCGCGTGGGTGAGTAGGTGACCTCGGGCGGGTTGGTGGGACGGACGGAGCGGCGGATGAAGCCGGCTTCTTCGAGGGTGCGCAGGCGGACGGCGAGCATCCGGGCGGAGATGCCCTCGGCGCTGCGACGAAGAGCACCGAAGCGCATGGGGCCCTGCGTGCCGAGGAGCCAGATGATGTGCAGGGTCCAGGGCTTGGCGAGCATAACGAGCAGGCCGGACATAGGGCAGCCTGAAGTAAGACCTTCGTTGCGACGCATTGGATCTCCTTATTTGGCGGCCGGATTCAAATCATTTCGCCGCAGAGGGGTAGTTACTTTCCGGGAAGCGCTTACTGCAAAGTGCCTACTTACGGAGCCCCTTCTACTTACTTAGAGTAACTAGGGGAGGCGCAGAACGCGAGCGGCTTCCATTCTGAGAGGAAGCACAAATGAAAATTCTTCACGTCGATTCAAGCGTCACGGGGGCGAAGTCTGTGAGCCGCCCGTTGTCGAAGGCCACAGCTGAAAGGTTGCTGCAGCTAAACCCTGGGGCGGAGCTGGTGTATCGCGACCTGGTGAATGAGCCACTGCGGCACTACACGGCTGTGATCCGGATGTTCGGTGCCGAGGTGCCAGAGGGAACGCCGGACCAGAAGCATGAGCTGGCGGTGGGCAAAGAGATTCTGGAGGAGTTTTTGTCGGCGGACGTCGTGGTGGTCGGGACGCCAATGTATAACTTCTCGATACCGAGTCAGTTGAAAGCATGGATCGATCTGCTGTGTGTGCCGGGGACAACGTTCCGGTACAGCTCGGCGGGACCAGAAGGGCTGTGCGGAGGCAAACGTGTGGTGATCGTGTCGTCACGCGGTGGCTTGTATGCAGAGAGCTCGAACAATACGCAGGCAGACTTTCAGGAGAAGTACCTGAAGACGGTATTCGGGTTTCTGGGGATCACGGATGTGAGCGTGGTCCGGGCCGAAGGCGTGGCGTATGGACCGGAGGCGGCGGCAAAGGCTGTGGCCGGGGCGCAGCAGCAGATCGCGGCGCTGCAGTAAGACTGCACGCTGGCTGAAGACGGAAGCGGTCCCCAAGAGCTCGGGACCGCTTCTGGTTTTAGGGGGAGCTAGTTCATGCGGCGCGGGTCGGTGGGGTCTTCATCGTCCAGGCCGATGTAGCGGCCACTGGCATCGATGCTGACGTCCTTGCCCTGCTTGCGCATGTACACGGTGAACTTCTTGGCAGCGCGGCGGCGCTTGGCGCGGTAGTAGCGGTTGCGGAGGCCGTACATGCCTTCGGAAAAAGCAAAGCGCAGGCCGCCGTGGGGGGCGAACTGGACGAAGAGCCAGGCGCAGAGACAGTTGCAGACGGTGTTGAGGGCGTCGAAGCGCTTGAAGCCGATGATGTCAAAGACGAGATAGATGAGCAGCGTGCCAGCGACGATGTACTTGGCGCGGGCGCGAATGATGAAGTTGACAGTGAGGCTTTCGTTGGCATGGAGGCGCGCGTAGACGAGCATGAGCGCGAGCACAGTGGGCCAGAGGCCGTTGCTGGATTTCCCGACGGGGTCGATGACGGGGATGTACCGGCCGAAGACCAGACTGATGAGGGTGGCGAGGATGGCGCCTCCGATGGAGGCGACAAGGAAGAGTTCGCCGAGCCAACGGGCGCCGCGCTCGTCCTCAAGGACGGAGCCGAAGTACCAGAGCGAGAGGGCACCGAAGAGGAGGCCAAGGAAGCCTTCGGGGATGAAAGGGTACGTGGCGAACTGCCAGACGAGGCGGGTGGCCTGGTCGGGGTGGAGCGAGAGGAGGCCGTAGAAGAGGCCGGCGAGGCCGGGGATGATGAGGTTGAGGACGAAGAAGGCGAGGCCGGCGCCGAGAGCAAGGAGGATGAGCCGTCGCGTCGCTCCGCGGAAGGGCGGGAAGGCAAGGACGACGGGACCATCGGAGCGCATCGGCACAGCGTTTGACTCCTGCTTTTGTTGAGACGGCGAGTTGAGGTTTATTGCCGCACGGGAGTGGGCGGAACGGGAAGAGAGCGGTGGCCGGCGGAGTCGAGGGCGCGGACGGCGAAGAAGACGTTGTCCTTGCTGACGTCGAGGGTGAGGTGGGTGTCGGGGCCGGCGCTGCGGGCGTGGGTCCAGGATTCTTCGGTGGTATCACGCCAGACGACCTCATAGGTGGTGCCGGGAGGAGCGAAGGCGGAGGGCTCCCAGGATAGCTCGGTGTTGTTGTCGAGCTTACGGGTGAGGACATGAACGTTCTGGGGCTGGCTGGGTGCGGAGGCCAGAGTGGCGAGGACGGCGGCGTTGAGGCGGGCGACGTTGGCCGTGTAGCTGGGGTCGACGAACTTGAGGTAATCGCCGTACTCGATGCCATCTTCGGTGCGGAGGGTCTGGTGCTGGTGGTTGAAGTTTTCGCGCCACTCGGTGAAGCGGACGGCGGTGAAGCCTTCCTGGTTGAAGCTGGTGTGGTCGCCGCCACGAAGGTAGCGGTCGCGGCGGCGGACCATGACGGGAGCAAAAGCGGGAAGCTGGCCGGCGGGGCTGGTGTGCGTGGAAGCGGCGCCGGCACTGTGCTGGACGCTCGGGGCGAAGTAGGCCGGGGCGAGCTCGGCGATGGAGCGGGCGAGTTCGCGGGAGGGCGAGTCGTCTTCGGCGCCGAGGGCGAGCATCTGGCGCTCCTGCTCGGGTGTGGCGGTGGCGGGGACGGATTCGGAGAAGACGCGAACGACGTCTTTGCGCTGGCCGGAGAGGCCGGGGGTAGTGTCGCCGCCGACGATGTCGTTGTTCAGCACCGCTTCGAGGGGCCAGCCTTCGGATTTGGCGAGCTGGGCGAGATGGCGGGAACCTTTGAGGCCCTGCTCTTCTCCCGCGACTGCGGCGAAGACAATGGTTCCGGGGAACTTGAGCTTGGAGAGGGCGCGGGCGGATTCGAGCGAGACCGCGACTCCGCTGGCATCGTCGTTGGCTCCGGGGGCGAGGAGGTGGGAGTTGAGCATGTCAGCGTCAGCGGTGGCGATGGTGTCGTAGTGTCCGGTGACGAGGACCCAAGGGGCGGACTTACCGGTGGCGGTACCGTGGAGGATGGCGTAGATGTTGACCAGGCGGGTGGGGCGCGGGATGCGGGGGCCGCTAGAGGGCGGCTGCTCGATGTAGTCGTCGCGTTTGACCTCGAGGCAGCCGTTGCAGGCGGCAGAGATGGCGCGGTATTCGGATTCGAGCCAGGCGGAGGCGGCGTTGATGCCCTGCCCCGCGGGCTGGTCGGTGTCCATGCTGGAGAGGGTGTTGCGGGTACCGAAGCTGACGAGTTTGGCGATATCGGCCCGGACAACGTCGGGGGAGATGGTCTTGAGAGCAGCAGCGATGACCGGGTCGGCAGGAGGAGGCGCGAGGGCGTCAGGGCCGGCAGCCGCCTGGGCGAGGGCGTGAGCGGCGACGAAAGCCGGAAAAGAAAGGACAAGGCTCGCGAGGGCGAGAGACTTCCGCATCGGGGAGAACTCCTGCGTAGAAGGTGACGAGTGCCGGACCGGACGGCTCTCCGACGTGTTGACGCGTCCGAGGAGCACCGTTAGAACTAGGGAAGCTGCCCGAGACGCACTTCGACCATCGTACAAGGGCGGCAGAACGACGAGCAGCGAGGAGAAGTGTTATGGCAGTGGTATGCCCGGAGTGTGACAATCCGCTGGACATTGACGTGGATGATGTAGAAGAGGGTGAGGTCATCCAGTGCGAGGAATGTGGAACCGATCTCGAGGTGGTTTCGAGCGATCCGCTGGAGCTGGCGCCGGTCGACGAGGAAGGGTATGACGATGAAGAAGATGACGACGTCCGCAGCGGCGATGATGACGAAGAGGAGTGAGCCGGTCGAAAGGCGGCGGGGACGACGCAGCTGGTTGCTGATGGCTGCCGCGGTGATAGGGCTGATGGCTGCCGGCGTAAAGGTGTGGGCCGCGCCGGCGAAGGCCGGGGCGAGCGCGGCAGCGGATAACAAGATCCCGCAGGCACGCTCAATCGAGGGTGTAGTGGTCGGCGATACCGACGCTCCGGTCCAGGGAGCGGTGGTGTACCTACAGGACAGCAAGTCGATGTCGGTGAAGAGCTATCTGAGCGACGATGCGGGGCATTTCCACTTTGGGCAGCTTTCGTTGACGACGGACTATGACCTGTGGGCGGAGCTGAACGGGAAGCGGTCCAAGACAAGAACGATCAGCCAATTCAACAGCCGACCGGATCTGCACTTTACGTTGAAGCTACCAAAGTAGGATTGGAGCGGCCCTGCGCGAGGGCATCTTGCGCTGCGACGCAAGGCATCGCAGCGCGGATGAGACGTAATCCTGAGCTGAACGCACCGTCTGAGCCCGTCGAAACTGCAGGCACAGAGCCCCCTACACCAGGGAAAAAGGGTCTGCAGCGGCTGACGGAAGCAATTTACGAGTCGGCGAAGACGGGACGGGCAGTGAAGGTGCAGGCACGGCCGCCGCGCGGACCGGAGCCGATGGAAGGCTGAGCGGGCTGAAGGAAGCGGAGAGGCCCGGTACGAAGAAAGGGCGAATAGAATAGGCGAGAGAGCGTGCCTTGAGTGACTCGCCCCAATCCGACCGGTTCGGTTTTCTGCACATCGACCTGAATAGCTTTTTCGCGTCGGTGGAGCAGCACCTGCATCCGGAGTATCGGGGACGGCCGACGGCCGTGACGGCGACGATGTCCGACACGGGGACGATCATCGCAGCGAGCTATGAGGCGAAGTACCTCGGGGTCAAGACCGGGACAAAGGTGGGCGAAGCGAAGCGGTTGTGCCCGGAGATCATCCTGGTGAACGGCGAGCATGCGACGTATGCCAAGTACTCGCACAGGATTGGGGCGGCGGTGGAACGGGTGTGCCCGGTGGCACATACGCCGTCGATCGATGAGATGGTATGCCAGCTGATCGGGCAGGAGCAGGAGCCGCCGCGGGCACGGAAGATTGCGCTGGAGATCAAGCAAGCGATCAAGGACGATGTGGGCGAGACGCTGCGGTGCTCGGTCGGGATGGCGCCGAACCGATACCTGGCGAAGATTGCGAGCGACATGCAAAAGCCGGACGGGCTGATTGGGCTGCTGCCGTCGCAGCTGCCACGGGCGATTGCACACCTGGAGCTGCGCGATCTGCCGGGAGTGGGAGCGCGGACCGAGGCGCGGCTGCATGCGAAAGGTGTGCGGACGATGGCGCAACTGCTATCGCTGGACCGCAATGGGATGCATGGGCTGTGGGATTCGGTGTGGGGCGACAGGCTGTATCACTGGCTACGAGGCGGGGTGACGGGTGACGATGGAGCGCCGGTGAGCAGTGACCTGCAGAAGTCGCTGGGGCACTCGCATGTGCTGGGGCCGGAGCACAGGACCGTAGATGGTGCGTGGGCCGTGGCGCACAAGCTGCTGCACAAGGCAGCGATGCGGCTGAGGATGGAGAAGTTTCATACGACGGCGCTGTCGTTCAACATTCGATTTGCCCTGACGCGGAGCCAGGCGGCACGGGCGGAGAAGGCGAAGCGGCACTCGAGCGGGATCGAGCATGCGTCGTGGGGGATGGAGGCTCGCTTCCGCCCGTGCCAGGATACGCTGACGCTGTTGGAGGCTTTGCAGGGAATCTGGCAGCAGTGCCCTAGAGGGCCGGAACAGCAGCGGCCGTTCTTTGTCGCGATAACGCTGCATAACCTGATTCCGGAGGGAAAGGTGCAACAGATGCTGTTTGAGGAGCCGGGGAGGCGCAATGAGCTATCAGCCACGATGGACAAGCTGAACCTGAAGTTCGGGCACTCGACGGTGCACTTTGCGGGGATGCTGCCGGCGCGAGAGACGGCCCCGACGAGGATTGCGTTTACGCAGATTCCGGTAAAGTACGGGGCCGAGTATATGTAAGCCGCTGGGCCGTAAGCGAATGCACGGCTGTGGAAGCGCGTGGGCGGCCCGCGTGCATCCAAACCCACATTCCCAGGCCCGGAGGAGCAGCATGGCCACAGCACGATTTGCCTCACAGAAGCGCGTTGCGCTGCGCGGCAGCGAACGTCAGCCTTTCCACCCCGAGAGTGTGCGGACGTTGCTCGCGCAGGAGCAGCCGCAGGCAGCGGAGGAGCCGATCACGGTTTCGGTGGTGCTGGCGCCGAAGCAGCCGATCGATCCGCATGTGCGGATGACGCGCGAGGAGTTCGACCAGAAGCACTGCGCGGATCCGGAGGCGGATGAGACGGTGCGGGCGTTTGCACAGGAGTTCGGGTTACAGGTAGAGGCGGCGCACGGGAAAGGGCGGCGGACGCTGCACCTGACAGGGTCGCATGAGGCGATGGAGAGGGCGTTTGGGGTGACGCTGCAGGCGCATGAGGTGCAGGGACGGGCGGTGCGCGTGCGTGAGGGGGCAATCATGGTGCCGGAGGAGTTGGCCGGGCAGGTGGTGGCCGTGCTTGGGCTGGATAACCGTCCACAAGCGAGGCCGCACTTTCGAGTGATCAAACCGCGAGCGGGCGATGTGAGCTATACGCCTATGCAAGTCGCGCAGATGTATGGATTTCCTGTAGACGCGAAGGCGACGGGACAGACAATTGGGCTGATTGAGCTCGGCGGTGGGTTCAAGCTGGCGGATATTACAGCGTACTTCGCGAGCATCGGGGTACCGGCCCCGAGTGTGACGACGGTGTCGGTGGACAAGGGAAAGAATACGCCGGGGGATGCAAACGGAGCGGATGGAGAGGTGATGCTGGACATCGAGGTGTCGGCTGCGGTTGCTCCGGGATCGAAGGTGGCGGTTTACTTCGCGCCGAATACGGACCAGGGGTTTATCGATGCGATTTCGACAGCGGTGCATGACGGGACGCATAAGCCGAGCGTGGTGTCGATCAGCTGGGGTGGGCCGGAGTCGAACTGGACGGGACAGGCGATGACGGCGCTGGACCAGGCATGCCAGGCGGCGGCGGCGCTGGGTGTGACGATCACGGCGGCGAGTGGCGATGATGGATCGACCGATGGAGTGAGCGGCGGGGGCAATCACGTGGACTTCCCTGCTTCGAGCCCGCATGTGTTGGCGTGCGGCGGGACGAAGCTGGTGGGATCGGGTACGTCGATTACGAGCGAGGTGGTGTGGAATGAGCTGTCCGCAAATGAAGGAGCGACCGGTGGTGGTGTGAGCACGATCTTTCCACTGCCGAGCTGGCAGGCCAAGAGCAATGTGCCGAAATCGCCGGCCAGCGGTGGAGGGCGCGGTGTGCCGGATGTGGCGGGCGATGCGGATCCAGCGACGGGATACACGGTCCGCGTCGATGGGCAGACCACCACGATCGGCGGCACCAGTGCAGTGGCACCGCTGTGGGCGGGGCTGATCGCGCTGGCGAATGCGGCCAATAGGCACGATGCCGGATTCGTGAACCCTGCGCTCTATGGAGCGACCGCCGCGTTTCGTGACATCACGAGCGGCAACAATGACGGCTTCAAGGCTGGACCGGGATGGGATGCGTGCACGGGACTGGGCAGTCCGCAGGGGGCGAAGGTGATTGCGGCGTTGGCGAAGGGGTCGAGCTCGACGAAGAAGTAAGGGCGGTGAGTGTATGAAGGTGGAGCTGGCTGGACGTCTACGGCAGCGCGGCGGGAAGGGACCGCCTGGTGGATGGCTGTAAGCGGAACGTATGTGGGCCGGCTGGCACCCTCGCCGACGGGGTTGCTGCACCTCGGCCATGCGCGGACCTTCTGGATTGCCACAGAGCGGGCGCGGGCCGCGGGTGGGACGTTATGGCTGCGGGATGAGGATCTGGACCCTCAGCGGTCGCGGCCGGAGTTCGCGGAGGCTATGCGGGACGATCTGCGGTGGCTCGGAATCATCTGGGATGCCGAGATGCGGCAGAGCGAGCGGCTGCCCGCGTATCGAGAGGCTATGCGGGAACTGCTGCGAGCGGGCCGGGCGTATGGCTGCTTATGCAGTCGAAGGGATTTGCGGCAGGCGATAGCGGCTCCGCATGAGGACGATGATGAACCGGTGTACGGAGGCCGGTGCCGAGCTGAGATCACTTCGGTGTACGAGGATGAGGATGAGTTCAGGGTGGAGACGAACTATCGCTTTCGCGTGCCGGATGGTGAGGAGGTCCGGTTTGTAGATCAATGCGCGGGGCCGCAGGGGTTCGTGGCAGGGTGTAGCCCGGGCGCTGACTTTGGGGACTTCGTGGTGTGGCGCAAGGATGGGCTACCGAGCTATCAGCTGGCGTGCGCAGTGGACGATGCAGCGATGGGTGTGACGGAGGTGGTGAGGGGGCGCGATCTGCTGAAGTCAACGGCAAGGCAGATGCTGCTGCAGCAGGCGCTCGGGCTGGCAACGCCGCGATACTTCCATTGCGAGCTGATGCGTGATGGGGCGGGTGTGCGACTTGCAAAGCGACACGACGCGCTGAGCTTGCGAGCGTTGCGTGAGGCGGGGATGACGCGGGATGACGTCCTGGCACGTCTCAAGGCGACTGGTTAGGGGTGCCGTTCGATGCGGTTGCGTGCGGAGAGGGGCTGCAGCAGGTCTGTGGAAAGGTTCGTTTGCCGCATATTCTTTCTGAGTTTGTCCTGCATTGTTGCGCGGTGCATCTCATGAAGGACGGGGTGCGGTTATGAAATGGATCTCGCGCGATGTTGCCTGCTGGGTAGCAGGGCTGACAGTGGCCCTTCTACTGATGGTGGGCTGCAAGAAGACCGCTG
>DATLMQ010000095.1:0-5334 GCA_035537215.1 Acidobacteriaceae bacterium | reverse complement strand
GTCGACGAGCACCCCACCACATCGAACCCGAACGCCTGCGCATTCGCCAGCGCCACGCTCACCACGCGATCCTTGAAGCTCAGCGTCGGAAAGCAAACGGAATCGTTCTTCACATACAGGTTCGTCGCGCCAATCCGCTTGCCCAGCCGCTTGGCCTTCACCAGCGGCGTAAAGCCCACCGGCAGATCCGGCTCAAAGCCCTCCGGGATCGGCAGCAGCTCCTTGTAGCGCCAGATATTCGCCGGCCCCGCCGCCACCGTCTCACGCGTAAACCGTCCGCGCACCTTCTCTAGGTCGTACTTCACCTCGAGAGGTGCCAGGCAATCCGGGCACGCCGACTGCGGCACATTGCCGAAGCGCTTGCCGCACTCATTGCACCGCAGCTCGTATACGCCGCTCACGCTACAGGACGACTCCCGGGAAGAACTCATAGCCACATACTCCTGGCAGCTTGAGAGCTCGTATCCTGAGACGTTTCTCTTTCTTGGGATAACCGCCGCGTACGGTCGAGGGAAAATGAAACGCGGAATGCAGCGAATGCACAACTGCATATACCGAATCTCATGTTCCCTGGTTCCCCAGGAGAGAGTTGACACCGGTACGCCTTTGTTCTGTCCGGTTGTCGTGGCGTCTCAGGGCTCGTCCCTCAGCCACTCTGCATGAAATTCGACCTGCCTTGCGGCAGATGGAATGTTCCGTTTGTATCACGCTGCTCCGTGCAGCGCAAGTTCAAGCCCTGCTGCACTTGTGGATTCCTCTCCTCAATCACGCCCGCTCGGCAGCCGTTCCGCATACCCCGCCCACCCACCTTCGATCGCCTGCACGACCCTCTCCCCCACCCTGTACGCCGCCTCCAACGCCGGCAGATATCCCGTGTACTCCCCATGCTTCTCGCTGTTCGCGCTCGCCTCCGCCGTCATCCCCGCGGGCTGCCGATCGAAGTTGCTCGCCGTCCGCAGCAGCATCGCCCGATTCCAGTCCGCGCGTCCCGCCTTGGTCAGCGCCGACAGCGCCACTATCGCTCCCGAATCGTTCTCCGCCGTCGTCGCAAACCGTGCCCGCCCATCCGTCTCGTACCGCACCCACCGGTGCGCCCACGCATCCATCCTCGCCCCGTGCCAGAACGCCTCCGTCGTCAGGTTCGCGCCCACGCCCACACCCGGCCGCTCCTGCGCCTTCGGAAATCCCCGAAATCGTGCGCTCACCCTCCGCATCGCCTCCGTCTGCTCCAGTTGCACATCCTTGGTCTGCTCATACGCCCACCGCATCAGCCGCGGATTCATCCGCACCACCGTCCCCCGTGTATCGATCTTTGCTCCCTCCGCCCGCCAGCTCCGCACATCGTCCACCGTCCCCGCCTCGGTCCGCGGCTGCTCCTCCGGCCTCGTCTTGTCCAGCGCATAAAATCCGTCCGGCCAGCCCTTCGGCATCTCCCGCGGATCGATCGCGCGCACCAGGTCCCCGTTCACCACATAGTCCGTCCAGAACGCCCCTCCGATCGTCCCGTCCTCCGGCGACACCCCTGCTATCCCGTTGATCAGCCAGTAGCTCCTGCGCAGGTCAAACAACGGACTCAGCCCCAGCGCCATCACATTCGCCGCCGGCCGAATCGCCCCCGGCCCCACCGCCACCGCAATCTCCGTCCCCTCCGCATTCGCCCGTACCGCGCGCGACATCCCCGGCACCTCGATCACGCGATCCAGGTGATCCCTTTCCGCCCAAAGCTGCAGCTCCCCCGGCCGGTCGCCTGTATCGTGGCCCACCTCGAAGTACACCAGCACCACCACCCTGGGCGCGATCACCGCCTGCGCTCCTGCGCCCCCACACAGCGCTGCCGCTACCAGAAACGCGCCCGCTGCCCTCCTCAGCCACTCTCGTCCAGCCTTCACATTCTCCCCCTTGACAACCCCACTCCCCGAGGCGTCTCCTGCTCCGTTGTTTCGTGAAGGAGGCTTCCCTTGAAGCTCCTGCGATTCATCGGACAGGCCCTGCTGATCGCGCTTTCCCTCGGGCACCACTGCCGCTGGTAAGAAAGCCGTTCTCTCAGCCCACCAGAGCCCCTCGCCTCCCGGGGATCGCACCCCGTCCCTGATCCTCCGCAACCCCGTACCCCCGCCCCTCTGCTCCTACTCCGCCGGCTCATAGTTCAGATTCGGCCCCAGCCACCGCTCCACCTCGGCCACCGTCATCCCCTTGCGCTCCGCATAGTCCTCCACCTGGTCCCGCCCGATCTTCCCCAGGCTGAAGTACCGCGCCTCCGGATGCGCAAAGTACAGTCCGCTCACGCTCGACCCCGGCCACATCGCAAAGCTCTCTGTCAGCTTCATCCCCGTGTTCCGCTCCACGTCCAGCAGCCGCCAGATCGTTCCCTTCTCCGTGTGGTCCGGGCACGCCGGATACCCCGGCGCCGGCCGTATCCCGCGATACCGCTCCTGGATCACCTCCGGCATCGTCAGCGTCTCCGCGCGCCCATATCCCCACTCATCGCGCACCTGCTTGTGCAGACACTCCGCAAACGCCTCCGCCAGCCGATCCGCCACCGCCTCCGCCAGAATCGCGTTGTAGTCGTCATGATCGGCCCGGAACCGGTCGCACACCTCCTTCAGCCCGATCCCGCTCGTCACCGCGAACGCCCCCACCGAATCCCGCAGCCCCGTCTCCCTCGGCGCCACAAAGTCCGCCAGCGACCGGCACGGCTCCTTGCCCTCGCGATTGGCCTGCTGCCTCAGAAAGTGCAGCCTACCCAGCCCCTCCCCATCCGCATACAGCTCCACATCATCCCCCACCGCATTCGCCGCAAACATCCCATACACCCCGCGCGCCGTAATCAGCCTCCGCTCGACCATCGCATCCAGCATCGCGTTCGCATCCGCAAACAGCTGCCGCGCATGCGTCCCCTGCTCCTCGTGCTCCAGGATCCGCGGATAAATTCCCTTCAGCCCCCACGTATGAAAAAACGGCGACCAGTCGATAAACTCCCGCAGCGTCGCCAGCGAGAAATCCTCCAGCACCCGCACGCCCGTAAACTCCGGCGCCGCCAGGTCCTCCGCCCTCCACGCAATCGCTGTCCTCCTCGCCCGCGCCTCTTCAATCGGCACCAGCGCCTGCTTCGGCGCCGCATACCTCGTGCGAATCTCCTCATAGTCCGCACGATGCTGCGCCTCGAAGTCCTCCCTCCCCTTCTCGCTCAGCAGGCTCGTCGCCACCGGCACCGCCCGGCTCGCATCCAGAATATGCACCACCGGCTCCGAGTAGTGCGGCGCAATCTTGATCGCCGTATGCGTCCGCGTCGTCGTCGCTCCGCCGATCAGCAGCGGCACCTTGAACTGCTGCCGCTCCATCTCCCGCGCCACGTGCACCATCTCATCCAGCGACGGCGTAATCAGCCCGCTCAGCCCGATGATGTCCGCCCGCACCTCCTTCGCGCGCTCCAAAATCTTCTCCGCCGGCACCATCACGCCCAGGTCGATCACCTCGTAGTTGTTGCACGCCAGCACCACCCCCACAATGTTCTTCCCGATGTCGTGCACATCCCCCTTCACCGTCGCCAGCACGATCTTCCCCTGCGCTCGAACCTCCTGCCCCGCCGCCAGCATCTCGGCCTTTTCCGCCTCCATAAACGGCGTCAGGTACGCCACCGCCTTCTTCATCACCCGCGCACTCTTCACCACCTGCGGCAGAAACATCTTGCCCGCCCCAAACAGGTCCCCCACCACGCTCATCCCCGCCATCAGCGGCCCTTCAATCACCAGCAGCGGCCGCCCCAGCTTCGCCCGCGCCTCCTCCGTGTCCACCTCGATATACGCGTCGATCCCCTTCACCAGAGCATGCGAAAGCCGCTCCTCCACCGTGCCCGAGCGCCACTCTTCCGCCTTCTTCTCGGTCGCGCTCTCAGCCCCCGCACCCGAGGCCTTCAACCTCTCCCCGAACTCCACCAGCCGCTCCGTCGCCTCCGGCCTGCGATTCAGCAGCACATCCTCCACCAGCACCTTCAGCTCCGGCTCGATCTCCTCATACACCTCCAGCATCCCGGCATTCACGATGCCCATATCCAGCCCGGCCGCGATCGCGTGATACAGAAACGCCGCGTGCATCGCCTCGCGCACCTTGTTGTTTCCGCGGAAGCTGAACGAGATATTCGACACCCCGCCCGACACCTTCGCATGCGGCAGATTCTGCTTGATCCACCGCGTCGCGTTGATGAAGTCCAGCGCGTAGTTGTTGTGCTCCTCCATCCCCGTCGCCACCGTCAGGATGTTCGGGTCGAAGATGATGTCCTCCGGCGGAAACCCCACCTCGTCCACCAGAATCCGGTACGCCCGCTCGCAGATCCGGATCTTCTCCTCAAACGTCGCAGCCTGGCCCTGCTCGTCGAAGGCCATCACCACCGCCGCCGCTCCATACTTGCGCACCGCCCGCGCATGCTGCCGAAACCTCTCCTCGCCCTCCTTCAGCGAGATCGAGTTCACAATCCCCTTGCCCTGCAGACACTTCAGCCCCGCCTCGATCACCTCCCACTTCGACGAGTCCACCATGAACGGAATCTTCGCCACCTCCGGCTCACTGGCCAGCAGCTGCAGATAGCGCGTCATCGCCGCCACGCCATCGATCATCCCCTCGTCCATGCAGATGTCGAGAACATTCGCCCCGTTCTCCACCTGCTGCCGCGCGACGCTCACCGCCTCCTCGTACTTGCCCTCCTTGATCAGCTTCGCGAACCGCGGCGACCCCGCCACATTCGTCCGCTCGCCAATCATCAGGAACACCCCGGGCTGCTGCGTAAACGGCTGCGACCCCGACAACCGCAACGGTCTCGTTCCCAAAGCCTCGCTCAAGCTGCCACCTCTTCCCGCACCAGCGCCCGCGGAGCCACACCCTCCATCGCCCGCGCAATCGCCGCAATATGCTCCGGCGTATTCCCGCAGCACCCGCCCGCCATGTTGATCAGCCCACCCTGCGCAAACTCGCCCAGGTACCGCCCCATATCCTCCGGCCCCAGATCAAACCCCGTCTCCGACAGCGGATTCGGCAGCCCCGCATTCGGATAGCAGCTCACCGCCACATCCGCCTTCTGCGCCAGCTCCTCCAGAAACGGATACATCAGCTGCGGCCCCAGCGAGCAGTTCAGCCCCACACTCAGCGGCCGCACATGCTTCACCGCATTCCAGAACGCCTCCGTCGTCTGCGCCGAGATCAGCGTCTCTCCCCCGCGCCCCACCGCCGCCGAAATCATCACCGGCAGCTCCCTCCCCTTTGCCGTCCACCCATCCTCGTCAAACACCTCGCGAATCGCCACCAGCGCCGCCTTCGCATTCAGCGAATCGAAGATCGTCT
>DATLMQ010000094.1:0-6294 GCA_035537215.1 Acidobacteriaceae bacterium | reverse complement strand
AGCTGGAGAACGTCAGCTTCCCGGAGGCGGTTCGCAGCGTCGCAACCAAGATGGGCATCCCTCTGCCCCAGCGCGAATTCTCTTCGCCGCAAGAGGCCCGCGACGCCGGTCTTCGCAAGCAGCTCCTGGAGATCCACGAGGCAGCCACGCAGTACTTTCAGCAGAGCCTGCACTCTCCGGAGGCGGCTCGCGCCCGCGAGTATATGAGCTCTCGCGGCATCACCCCCGAGACCATCAAAGCCTTCCGGCTCGGGTACGCCCCAGAGAGCTTCAACGATATGCGCGAGCGACTCGCGAAGTTCTTCCCTGAAGAGGTTCTCCGCGCCAGCGGACTCTTCAGCTCGAAGGAACGTGACGATGGCTCGGCGGGCCCGCTCTACGCACGATTCCGCAAGCGCCTCGCCTTTCCCATCTGCAATGAGCAGGGAAGGCCGATTGCCTTCACTGCTCGTCTGCTCGAGACGATGGACGAGAAATCCGGGCCCAAGTACCTCAATTCTCCCGAGACTCCGCTGTACACCAAGGGCCAAGTGCTCTTCAATCTCGACAAAGCTAAAGCTGGCATAAAGGAACTCAGCTTCGCCCTGCTCGTCGAAGGTCAGATGGACTGCATCTCGGTTTATATGGGTGGCGTGCATAACGTGATCGCCACCAGCGGCACCGCCTTCACGGAGCACCAGGTTCGCATGCTCGCGCGCTTCACAAAGAACGTCGTCCTCAACTTCGACCCTGACAACGCCGGCATCAATGCGGCCGAGAAAACCATCTCCCTCCTCGTAGAGGAAGATTTCGCAGTCCGCGTCGTTCTCCTCCCAGGCGGTCTCGACCCCGACCGTTTCGTTCAGGAGCATGGAATCGGCGAGTACACAGCTGCTGTCCGCAATGCGACGCGCTATGCCGATTATCTGATCGAGCGCGCTCAGATACTTGCGGCGCCGCGTACGCCCGAAGCCAAAGTCAAGGCTCTGAACTTCCTGCTTCCTCACATTCGCCGGGTCCCGAACGCCATTGCCCGTGCGGAGTTCACGGAAAATGCCGCGAATAAGATAGGCATCGACAATGCGCTGCTTCGTCAGGAGCTCAAGCAGGCAGGGCAACAGCGCCTGGAAAGCGTCCGCACTTCCCAGCCCCGCGCCGTTACCGAGGTTGAGCGCATCCTGCTCTCCGCACTTGTTCTTCCAGAAGCCGACTCCGCCCGCGCCCTCGCAGCCCAGACCCTCGAAGGGCATCCGGAGTGGTTCGCCGAGCTTCCCACAGCTTCCGCCATCCAGGTGCTTGTCAACGCGCCCGCGCCCGACAATCCGTTTGACGCGACACCCGACGAGGCTTCACGTTCTCTCCTCGCCGCAGCCCTCCACGCCTCCTCTGAAATTCCCGAAGCAGAGCAGGGAACCCTTCGCGACCGCGTGCTGGGCGCTCTGCAAACCCTGCAGGAGCGATACCAAGACCGGCGTGGTCGCGAGCTGCGCACCGCCATGAGCGAAGCCCAACGCCGCGGTGATAACGCCATGCTGCTCCGCCTCATGCAGGAGAAGCTCACACTCGACCGAGAACGTCGCCAGACGCTCTAATCCTCTCACGCGCCGCATCCTTGCAGAGGATCCATTGGCCATCTCACCCCCTAGCACCCCCGCTCCATCGTGCGTTGATAAAATCATGGGCATGATCCTCGGTCGTGAGCGCAGGCATCTTCCGCACCTCTTGCTAGCCTCGTGCGTCCGAGCGGACCTTCTCCATGGATGAGCACACGAAGCGGCGGCTGCTCGTCGGCTTCATTACCACCTGGCTCAGCAAGCTAGCCTCTTCCATCATCCAGTTTGTGCAGATCCCCGTCCTGTTTCACTTCTGGAGCATCCAGATGAACGGCGAGTGGATGATCCTCACCGCTATCCCGTCCTACCTCAGCTTTTCCAACATTGGCTTCGGCTCCGTCGCGGGCAATGAAATGACGATGCTGATGGCGCGGGGCGAACAGGAAACCGCGCTCAGCGTCTTCCAGAGCTGCTGGTGGCTGATCTCGATCGTCCTCGGTATCACCGGCGTGATTATGTGCGGCGCGCTCTACTTCCTTCCCGTGGCACGGCTTCTCCACCTCTCTACCATCGACGACAGCGACGCCCGCTGGGTCCTCTTCTGGCTCGGTCTCGCTGTTCTCCTCAGTCAGCTTGAGCAGCTGCTGCAATCAGCCTATCGCTGCATCGCGCGATACTCGTACGGCAACATGCTGAAGACGACTCTCTCTCTCATCGCCTTCGGTATTCAGTTGCTGCCCGTCGTCCTCGGCTACGGCCCGCGCACCACCGCCAAGGTCCTCGCGCTCGCCAACATTGCGATCACGCTGATCCTCTGCGTGATGGTCCGCCGCGACATCCCTTGGATCGACTACGGCTGGAGCCACGCCTCCTTTGCCGAAATCCGGCGCCTCGCGCGCCCCGCGTTCGCCTTTATAGGCTTCCCCTTGGGCAATGCACTAAACCTGCAGGGCACGCTCATGGCGGTGGGCTACGCGCTCGGCCCGGTTGACGTTGCCATATTCGGCACTGCCCGCACGGTCTCCCGGATCGCCCTGCAAATTGTGCAGATGGTCAACAACACTGTCTGGCCGGAGCTCTCCATCGCCTTCGGCGCAGGCAACATGGACCTCGTCCGTCTGCTGCATCGCCGCGCCTGCCAGCTGGCGCTCTTCATCTCATTAGCGGTCGTTGTGGTTGTTGCCGTTCTTGGCCCCACCTTTCTGCACCATTGGACGCAGGGCAAGGTCCCCCCCAGCACCACTCTTGTCAGTCTCCTGTTGATCGTGGTCGTCTTCTACTCGCTCTGGTCCACCAGCTCCACCCTTGTGTCGGCCATCAACCAGCATGAGCGCCTGGCGATCGTCTACACGGTCGCGACGGCTTGCACCGTCGGCCTCACATTCGTCGCAGCGCGTCGGTACGGCCTCTACGGCGCTGCCGGGTCCTTGCTGTTATCTGAGATCATCATGGACACCTATGTTCTGCCGTCGGCCCTTCGCATCGCCCACGATACGTGGAGCGGTTTTCTGCTCTCGATGTTCCACTACCCACCCTCACTCCGGCCGGCCGCGCTGCTCGCCCGTCTGCGCCGCACTCGCCCGGAGCTCGCCGTCAAGCCAGAGCTCGACACATAAGCTTCTAACGCACCGCCCATCCTCACGTACGGACTACGCCACCTGATGATCTCCTGTAAGAAGCCGCTCGTCCTCGCCCTGCTTCCCGCCGCCTCTTTCGCCGTCCCGCTCACGGCGGCCGCTCAGCGCGCCTACACCCCGCAGGACTACGCGAGCGCCGAGCGCTGGATGGGCTACAACCTCGGCCCCCTGGTCGACCACACACTCAGCGAGATCCAGTATCTGCCTGACGGCGGCGTCTTCTTCCGCGACCCTACGGCCACCCAAGTGAGCTACCGCATCGCGGATGCGACCGGGAAGATCCAGCCCGCCTTTGACACGGCCAGGCTGGCAGCCGCGCTCGGTAAAGCGCTCGGTACCGAGGTCGGGGCCACGCACCTCCGCCTTGATAGCTATACCCCTGAAGAACGCGGCGCCTTCGCCGTCACGCTTCGCGGCGACACGTTCCACTGCTCTGCGGATGCCGCCACCTGCACGAAACTGCTGCCCGCAAAGCCCGCACAGCAACCCGAGCAGAAGCCGAACGCGCAGCCGGCCGCCGGACTGAGCACCTCGCAGGTCGGCGGCAACGCCCAGATGGCCTCCCAGCCCGCGAACAAGCCTGCGCCGCCTCCGCCTGCACCTTCCCGTCGCGTCGGCCGCACCAAAGCTCCGTTCGATCTCTCACCTGACAAAAAACGCGCCGCCTTCATCCGTGACAACAACCTGTGGGTTCGTGTTGAAGCTACCGGCGAGGAGCGTCAGCTCACCACCGACGGGGTGGCTGATTACGGCTATGCCACGGACAATGCCGGCTGGACGCACTCTGATGCTCCTATCCTCATTTGGTCGCCCGACTCCAGGAAAATCGCCACCTTCCAGCAGGACCAACGCAAAGACGGCATGATGTACCTCGTCTCCGTCTCCAACCGCCACCCAACCCTCGAAGCCTGGCGCTACCCATTCCTCGGCGACAAAGACGTCACCAAGATCGAACGGGTCGTGATCGACGTCGATACTGCGAAACTCACGCGCCTCAAGATGCCGCCCGACGAGCACCGCAGCACCCTTTGCGATGACGTCAGCTGTCGTGGTGGCTCCGGCTGGGACGACGTTCAGTTCACCCCCGACAGCAAGTCCATTGCCTTCGTCTCCACCTCGCGCGATCACAAGGACGAGTGGCTGCGTCTCGCCGACACCTCCACCGGCCAAGTCCGCACCATCTTCCACGACCACGTGCCCACCTACTACGAGTCTGGCCAGGGCAAGGTCAACTGGCGTTATCTGCCCGCTACCAATGAGTTTCTCTGGTATTCCGAGCGCAGCGACTGGGGTCAGATGTACCTCTACGACGCCTCCACCGGCAAGCTCAAGAATGAGATTACCCACGGCGAAGGGCCAGTCACCGAGGTCCTGCATGTCGATGACAAAAACCGTGTCCTCTACTTTCTGGCCACGGGCAAAGAGAAGGGGCAGGATCCCTACTTCACCCATTTCTACCGCGTGAACTTCGACGGCTCAGACCATAAGCTCCTCACCCCTGAGAACGCCGATCACGCCATCACGCCCTCTCCGGATGGCCGCACCTTCGTCGACATCTACTCCACGCGCGAAGCTCCCGAGACCGCTGTCCTCCGCGACAATACGGGCAAGCTCCTCGTCACTCTTGCCCACCAAGACATCTCAAAGCTTCTCGCTGCCGGCTGGAAGGCGCCCACACCCATCACTGTAAACGCGCGTGACGGCAAAACTCCGCTCTACGGTTATCTCTGGAAACCCACCACCTTAGACGCCTCGAAGAAATACCCGGTAGTCGACTATGTCTACCCCGGTCCTCAGGTCGGCTCCTGCGGATCGCGCAGCTTCTCCGCCGCGGACCACGACAACCAGGCGCTCGCGGAGCTAGGCTTCATTGTCGTCTGCATCGACGGCATGGGCACTCCGCTCCGCTCCAAGAGCTTCCACGACGTCCACGCCTCCTCGCCTGAGGTCATGGGGGAGGCCACCATCCCCGACCAGGTCGCTGGCATCAAGCAACTCGGCGCCCGCCTCCCCTGGATCGATCTGGACCGCGTCGGCATCTGGGGTCACTCCGGCGGAGGCAATGCTACCGCCTCTGCCATGTTCCACTTCCCGGAGTTCTTCAAGGTTGGCTGGTCCGAGAGCGGCAACCACGACAATCGCGACTATGAGGACGACTGGGACGAAAAGTACGCCGGCCTCGAAGTCGTTGGCCCCCATGGCGAAGACAACTACGAAGCCCAGGCCAACCAGAACTACGTCGCCAATCTCAAAGGTCACCTCATGCTCGTCCACGGCACCATGGACGACAACGTCCCCCCCACCAATACCCTCACCGTGGTCGACGCGCTCATGAAGGCCAACAAGAGCTTCGACATGCTGATGGTCCCCAACGCCCACCACGGCTACGGCGAGCAGACGCAGTACATCATGCGCCGGCGCTGGGACTATTTTGTCCACTACCTCGCCGGTGGCACGCCACCCGAAAACTACCAGCTCAAGAGCTACAGCGACGTATATCGCGCCCTCTACGGTCCGGACGCCCAGTAGCCTTACCCCACCACCAGAAAGGCCGCGAGCCCATTGGGACTCGCGGCCTTCGAATTTTCAGCGGTCCTTTACTGCACGATGCTGCCATCCGCGTTGGTCGTTGTACGGCGCGCCGGAGCCTGCACCTGCCATCCGTTGCTCGTGTCCACTAGAGTCGCGGTCGACACGCCGTTCCCCGCCAGATCGGTCTTCAATTCCGGGAATGCGTTCTGAGTCTCTGCAGCCTTTGCCCAGTCCGCCACATTCGAAATGCCCCAGTGATACGTCACCTGCGTTGTCGCTCCAGGCTCTCCATTGTTTGGCGTCGAGTTGTCGATCGACTGCACCGTCTTGTGCCCATAGCAGAAGTTTCCGAATCCGGGCTGCGTCACATCTGCAGTCCACGCACCTCGTCCCTTATCGCTCAGGTCGTAGTTCGTCACCTGCTTACTCGCGACAATCATCACCTTCTTCTCCGCAGTCGTTCGCGTCAGCAGCCCCTGGTCATAGAGCGCGTCGTAGCCCATCGTCTTATCTGCATCGGACGTAGTCACCTGCACGGGGAACTTCTGCGGCTGTTGCCACAGGCACACTGGCTGCGCCGACAGATAATTGTT
>DATLMQ010000093.1:0-4466 GCA_035537215.1 Acidobacteriaceae bacterium | reverse complement strand
GAGGCCGCTGTCGCGGAGGGTGTGCTCGGTGAAGGCCATGAGGGAGTGGAAGGCCTTGAGGAGCACGAGCCAGAGCTGGGTGCCGGAGACCTTGCCGTCGGCGTCGCGGGAGGGCTTGCCGGGCCGGGCCGGCTTCCCGAGCTTGAGCGGCTTTTCGGGAGCGGCGGCGGGCGTTGCTTTGAGGGCGGGTCTGGTGTTCTGCATCGTTTGAATACCTATCGACATCAATATACTTGAAATCGATAATCATGGCTTGAGGGAGGATGCATGCAGATCGGCATCGACAGCTTTGTAGAGGTAACGCCGCAAGCGGGGAAGACGCCGGCACAGACGGGGCAGGAGCGGGTGGGGCAGCTGCTGGAGGAGATCGAGCTGGCGGATCGTGTGGGGCTGGATGTGTACGGGATCGGCGAGCACCATCGCGAGGAGTACATTGCGAGCGCGCCGGCGGTGCTGCTGGCGGCGGCGGCGGCGCGGACGGAGACGATACGGCTGACGAGCGCGGTGACGGTGCTGAGCTCGGACGACCCGGTGCGGGTGTTTCAGGATTTTGCGACGCTGGACCTGATCTCGAAGGGGCGCGCGGAGATCATTGTGGGGCGCGGATCGTTTATCGAGTCGTATCCGCTGTTCGGGTATGACCTGAAGAATTACGACGAGCTGTTTGCGGAGAAGCTGGACCTGCTGCTGCACCTGCGCGATGAGGTGAAGGTGTTCTGGGAGGGCAAGCACCGGGCGTCGCTTACAGGGCAGGGCGTGTGGCCGCGGCCGGTGCAGATGCCGCTGCCGGTGCGGCTGGGTGTGGGCGGGACGCCGGCCTCGTTTGTGCGGGCGGGGACGCTGGGGCTGCCGCTGACGGTGGCGATCATCGGCGGGGAGCCGCACCGGTTCCGGCCGCTGGTGGACCTGTATCGCGAGGCGGGGCGGCGGGCGGGGCATGCGCCGGAGTCGCTGGATGTGGCGGTGCACTCGATTGGGTATGTGGCGGAGACGGACGCGCAGGCGGGCGATGAGCTGTGGCCGGCGTACTCGCAGACGTTTGGGAGGATTGGGAAGGAGCGTGGGTGGGGGCCGATGTCGCGGGCGGCGTTCAACGCGCAGATGGGGCCGACGGGGGCGTTTGCGGTGGGGTCGCCGGAGACGGCGGCGGCGAAGCTGCGGCATATCGGCGAGTCGCTGGGCGGGGTGAGCCGGGTGACGCTGATGATGTCGGGCGGGCCGCTCGCGCACGCGAAGATGCTGCGGGCGATTGAGCTGCTGGGGACCGTGGTCCGGCCGAAGGTGCAGGAGGGTGCGCCGGCGCTGGCTTGATCGGGCGGGGGTGTATGGGAGAAAGAAGGAGGGCGCTGCGAGGGCAGCGCCTTTTCTTTTAGCCGAGGACTTCGGCTGGTTTGTTTTAGCCGAGGACTTCGTCGAGGAACTCGTTGCGGAAGCGGCCGTCGGGGTCGAACTGCGCGCGGAGGGCGGCGAAGTCGGCGAACTTTGGGTAGAGAGAGCGGAGCTGCGCGGAGCCGAGGGTGAAGAGCTTGGCCCAGTGGGGGCGGGCGCCGAAGGGTTCGAGGGTGGACTGAATGGCGGGAAGGAGGTCGAGGACGGCGGCGAGCTGCTGCTTCCAGGTGAAGTGAATGCCGAGCGAGGGGCGACCGAAGGCGGTGCCGAGCCAGAGGTCGTCGGCGGCGACGGTGCGGAGCTCGGTGATGTAGAGGAGCGGGGTGATGCGGTCGCGCAGCTGCTCGAGGGCGAGGATGGCGTCGAAGGCGCGGTCGAGGGGGACGAAGAATTCGGTCTGGAGCTCGGCTCCGCTGGAGGGTGTGTAGTCCATGCGGAAGTGCGGGAGGCGCTCGAAGGAGGGGCCGGGGAGGCCGAGCTGCTCGGTGCAGTTTTCGGCGGAGTGGCCGGGGAGCGGGTGGAGCTTGCGGGTCTGGAGGGTGGCGCCGAAGAAGAGCTCGGGCGAGGCGGGGACCTCGGGGGTGTCGAGCTTGCGCTTGATCCAGACCTGGGTGGCGCGGTGGTTCTGCCAGAGGGTGAAGAGGCTGACGCTGTAGGCGGCGCCGAAGATGGCCTGGAGGTTGTGCTCGAGCTGGTCGAAGGAGAGGTTTTCGTAGACGGTCTGGGCCATCTGAAAACTGGGCACGAGGTCGAGGGTGATGGCGGTGACGATGCCGAGGGCGCCGAGGCCGACGACGGCTCCGGGGAAGATGTCTGGGTTCGCGGCACGGGAGAGGTGGACGAGCTCGCCGCTGCCGTTGACCAGTTGCAGCGCGCTGACGGAGGTGGAGAGGCAGCCGTTGTGAAGGCCGGAGCCGTGGGTGGCGGTGGCGCACGCACCGACGACGGAGATGTGCGGGAGCGAGGCGATGTTGGGGACGGCGAGACCGTGGGCGTCGAGCCAGGGGGCGAGCTCGCCGTAGGTGATGCCGGGGCCGACGGTGACGGTGCGGCGCTGGCGGTCGAGCTCGATGCCGCGGAGGTTGCGGACGGAGATCTGGGTGCCGGGGGTATCGGCGATGTGGTTGAAAGAATGGCGGGCGCCGAGGGCCTTGATGCGGGGGCGAGAACGGACGAGCTGCTGGAGGTGCTCGACGGAGGTGACTTCGACGAGATCGGCGGCGCGGAAGGTGTAGTTCCCTGCCCAGTTGGTGCGAGCGGGATCGGCGGTGGCGGGAGGGTGCTGCGGGGAGTCGGACATGACGTTCGGGCCTCCTCAGAGTACAGGAACGCCCACGGGGCTGGACGGCCTGCATCCAAGCAGGGATGGAGAACGAGGCGATGCGGGATGCGACGAGAGGCCGGCTGAGGATGGCGGCAAAGCTGTCGATGGTGTTTGCGGGGCTGGCGGCTGCGGGAGCCCTGAGCGGCTGCCTGATGATCGGCGGGTCGAGCCGGGGCGGATTCTTTCTCTGGCCGGGTGGGCTGGGGCTGCTGGTACTGGTGGTCGTGCTGGCGATGGTGCTGCGGCGGAGGTGAGCCGCGGCGAGGAGCGGATCCGCGGCGGATTTGATTCTTCCCTCTTGCGGAAGATGCGGGAGCAGGTAAGCTGGACTGGCTTACCGGAGGATCGACGATGAAATCCGCAACGATGACAAGGGCCACCTACGTTATGGCTTCCGCCACAGTGTTGTTCAGCCTGCGGGCGGTGGCGCAGATGGCGCAGATGCCCATGGGCGCACCGGCGGCTGGGGGAGCGGCGGCTGAGGTGCAGCGCAGCTACGCGGGCGTGAAGGCGAACATTCTGAAGTCAGCCGACAAGATGCCTGCGGAGAGCTACAGCTTCAAGCCCACGCCGGATGTCCGGACATTTGCGCGGGTGGTGAACCACATCATCGAGGCGCAGACACATACGTGCGGCGCGGCCAACCATACGGCTCCCGAGGCGATGGCGAAGGCTCCGGAGGAGACGGCGGACAAGGCTGCGATCGTGGCGGCGCTGCAGGCCTCGTTTGCGGAGTGCGACAAGGCCTATGGAGCGCTGACGGACGCGAACCTGACGGAGAGCTTCAAGATGGGGCCGGGGTCGCGGTCGCACATCGGGCTGCTGTGGGGCAATGTGTCGCATGACAACGAGCAGTATGCGACGCTGGCGCTCTACATGCGACTGAAGGGCCTGGTGCCTCCGAGCAGCGAGAAGTAGGCGCTGCGGAGGATCTTTGTAGAGGATCGGGTGAACGGGGCCGCTGCGGGTGTGTCGTAGCGGCGGCCGCGGTGGTGTGTTCGTCGACGCCGCGGCTTGTCGCATGGTGTGGCGTTGCCGGCCGGTGGGTGTGTCGCCGAAGCATGGGGCTGGTGCGATCCGGCTGGATCGGAAGGGGCAGCGGGGGTTGTGGCGTAGAGGGCGCGCAAGCTAATAGCCGAGTCTGTGCAGGTCCTTCTGCACGGGATCGGGCAGGTCGGCGCCCTGAGGGCGTCAATGACAATCACGGGTAGATGCGGTTGAGGGTGCGGGCGAAGGGGATGGTTTCGCGGACGTGCTCGAGGCCGCAGATCCAGGCGACGCAGCGCTCGATGCCCATGCCGAAACCGCTGTGGGGAACGCTGCCGTATTTGCGGAGGTCGAGGTACCACTGGAAGGCGGAGAGTGGGAGGTTGTGCTGCTCGATGCGGGACTTGAGGAGATCGTAGCTGTCGATGCGCTGGGAGCCGCCGATGATTTCGCCATAGCCTTCGGGGGCGAGGACGTCCACGCAGAGGGCCTTCGAGGGGTCGTGCGGATCGGGCTGCATGTAGAAGGCTTTGACCTCGGCGGGGTAGCGGTGGACCATGACGGGCTTGGAGAACTGGGAGGAGATGAAGGTCTCGTCGGGGGAGCCGAAGTCGTCGCCGTAGGTGTGGGGGTGCTCGATCTTGCCGGCCTTGAAGGCGTCGTCGAGCATGGCGTGGGCTTCGTCGTAGGTGAGGCGCGGGAAGGGGGCGCTGGTGTGGGGGTGGTGGGCGGCGGTGGCGGGGCCGGGGCTAAAGCCCGGGTCTGC
>DATLMQ010000092.1:0-12112 GCA_035537215.1 Acidobacteriaceae bacterium | reverse complement strand
GGAGCTCGCCTTTCTTCAGTTCCCCTGGCGCCTCCTCTCCGTCGAAGCTGTAGTTCTCTCCCTCGCCATTGCCCTCGCCCTCCATCGCTTGCCCATCCCCGGCCGCTCGCCCCTCGTCGCCTGCACGCTCGCCATCGTTCTCTCCGCCGCTGCGAGCGCCTGGGCCATCACGCAGTTCCGCCAGCCCTGCGAGCTCTCCGACGCCCCACGCCAGCGTGCCGCGCTCTTTCACACTGGCCACGGCGTTCCTCCCACTGACGAATACACCCCTGCGGACGCCGACAACGACGTGCTCCGCTGGGGCAATCCATCCTTCTGGCTCTCGTCCACTCCGTCCGGCTTCGCCCCCGGCACCATCCCCAACCCCGCCGCCACCATCGTCAACTACGACGTCCCTCCTCCTGTCACCCAGACCATCGCCGGCATCGCCCCTCGGCACCTGGTCCTTCACCTCACCCGCCCCGAGATCCTCATCCTCAATCTTCGCGACTTTCCCTCCTGGCGCGTCACTCGCAACGGTGTCCTCATCCCCAACCATCTCCGCCGCGATGACGGTCTGCTCGCCGTCGACCTCCCCGCCGGCGACTCCACCGTCGATGTCCGCTGGCATCGCACATGGGACCAGCTCCTCGGCGATGCCATCACGCTTCTCGCGCTGCTCCTGTGGGCCGCCCTCCTGCGGCGCTCGCGTACAATCAGGATCTGGACCGCATGACCGCCGATGTGCAAACGCTTCTGACGTCCGGCGCCGCGCTTGCTGACGACGCACTGGAACGTCTGCTGCCGGCGGCGACTGTTGAACCCCACTCCATCCACCGCGCCATGCGCCACTCCACCTTCGCCGGTGGCAAGCGCCTCCGCCCCATCCTCTGCATGGAAGCCGCCCGCTGCGTCGCGCACGAGCTTCCCGCGGGAGCCCCGGAGCTTGGCGCCGCCATCGAGTTCGTCCATACCTACTCACTCATCCACGACGACCTCCCCGCGCTCGACAACGATGACCTCCGCCGCGGCAAGCCCACCTGCCACGTAGCCTTCGGAGAAGCCATCGCAATCCTCGCCGGCGACGCCCTCCAGACCCTCTCCTTCCAGACCATCGCCGCGCTTCCCACCGCCTCCCCCACCGTCGTCCAGATCCTTCGCGAGTTCTCCATCGCCATCGGCACCGGCGTCGGTCCCCTCCCCGGCTCCACCACCGCCCAGAATCTTCCTCCCGGCATGATCGGCGGCCAGGTGATGGACATCGAAGGCGAGCGCCACAAACCCACACCCGAACTCGTCGAACGCATCCATCGTGCCAAGACCGGCGCCCTCATCACCACCTCCATCGTCTGCGGTGGCTTCCTCGGTCTCGGCCACTGCCTCGCCAGCCCCGACGGTCAGAAGCGCCTCGCCTGCACCGCCGAGGACGTCATCCGCCGCCTCCGCACCTTCGGTGAAAATGCCGGTCTCGCCTTCCAGATCGTCGACGACGTGCTCGACATGACCCAAAGCTCCGCGCAGCTCGGCAAGACCGCCGGCAAGGACACCGCCACCGAAAAGGCCACGTGGCCTGCCGTCTTTGGCATTCAACGCTCGCGTGCCGATGCCGCGACTCTCATCCGTGACGCCTTCGCCGCGCTCGAGCCCTTCGGCAACGCCGCCGATCCGCTCAAATCGCTTGCTCTCTATCTCGTCGAGCGCACGCACTAGACAGCCACAATCCCTGGAGCTCGTTTATGCGCTTTCGCCCGCGCCACTACATCCTGATCGCGATCATCGTCGCCCTCGGCATCTTCAACTTCCTCCGCCTGCGCCATCCTCACCCGGCCCTCGCACCCGCCACCTCCACAGCCCCCTCGGGGCCCATCTCACAGTCCCCCGGCTGGCAGGCCTTCGACAAGGCCGTCGCCCTCCGCGACGCCCCCGACCCGCAATTCCAACCTGCCTTCAGCGATCTCCAGCAGCAACTCAAGTCAGCCTCACCCGCCGAGGCCCCAGATCTCCAGGGCTGCCGCACCTGGCTCATCTTCTATCGCCAGAGCGGCCTGCACGCCTCCGCGAACGATCCCTGGAAGCAACGCAGCACATCTCACCTCGACGGCTGCCTCCGCCGGCATCGCGACATCAGTGGCTGATCCCCACCCGCACCCCGCCGTAACTTCCTATGACTGAAGCCGACCTCATCGCCGCCCTGCGCGATTGCTACGACCCTGTCCTGCATCGCGACATCGTGACCCTCGGCCTCGTGCAATCGGCCACCCTCAGCCCCGATCCCGAGGCTCCCGGCACCGGCATCCCTGGCGTCCCTCCCCGCTTCGTCGCTCGCGTCGTCCTCCGTCCCTCCAGCGCCGATGAAACCGGCATCGAAGCCCTCCGCGCCCACATCCAGAATCGCCTCGCCGGCCTCCCTCAGCTCTCCCGCAGCCAGGTCGAGATCCTGCCCGCGCTCTTTCCCATCGTCTCGGACCGGAGAAGCTGAGTGGCTCCTCAGAGAGTCCGCAAGCCTGTCCAGCCCGCCATCCATCCCTTCGACCTCCTGCATGGCACCGACACCTCCGGCCTGATCTCCGGCCAGCTCATCGCGCACGGCACCGACACCTCCCCCGACGACCTCACCGCCTACTACGGCATCGCCCCCAGCATCCTTCGCGGCCTGCTCGATCTCTGGCTCCAGACCCTCCACCCTCGTGCTCCCCTTGAGCGCACGGTCTTTCTTGACGTCGGCGCCGGCAAGGGGCGCGCCATGCTCGTCGCCTCCGAGTACCCCTTCCTCCGCGTCGAAGGCGTCGAGCTCAACCCCGTCCTCGCATCCACCGCGGCTGCGAACATCTCTCTGCTCGAACGAGAGCCCGCCAGCGACGTGCTCGCTCCGCTGCGCCTCCATCAGGGCGACGCCACCCGCCACCCGCTTCCCCCTGAGCCCCTGCTCGCCCACCTCTTTCACCCCTTCGAAGCTCGTCTCCTCCGCCGCTTCCTGCGCCATCTCGAACGCAGCCTGTCCGCACATCCGCGCCCCTGCGATCTCATGTACGTCAACGCCGAACACGATTCCCTCCTCGATCGCCACCCCGCGTTCGAACGCATCTGGATGGGTCGCGTTCCGATGTCCACAGAGGATCACTTAGCGGACCTCGCCGCCATCGCCGAACAGCAGGAGTACGGCTCCACCGGCGATGAGCTCTGCGCCGTGTATCGCTTCATCGGTCGCGGAACAAATCCGTCGCGCCTGCGTACCTCCTGATGTGTTCTACGGCACAATCGATTTGGCCGATAAACGAACATCTGTGCGATTTCTGAATCCTTGAGAACCCACTTCCCATCGGATTCCTAAGGGAAATAGTCGAGCGGCAGCAAGCGCCACCTGCAGAAAGCGCACCGCTCCCGGGCCCCAAATTTGCCAGTGCCTGCGACGGCTGAGTCTGGACCTCACAACCGCCCACACTGAAGGACATCACCGACCAACCCACTTTGTTCTCGCGCGCATGACTTTCTGCGCCTGAAGGAGACACACGCATGTACGACATCTTCGTTACCACCGCCTTCGCCCTGACCGTCTTCGTCCCTAGCTTCATCGGCATCCGTGCGCGCACCAATGCCAACTGGAGAACTCGCTAAGCAACGGCCAAAACAGTCACAACCAATGTTCCCCGGCTGTCTCAGCCTTGAGGAACACCAGTCCCACCAAGAGCGCCGTTGGCAGAAACACTCTGCCCCGGCGCTCGACGCGTTTAAGCGCTCCGCCCCGGCACACTCTACTCTCGCCACCGGATCAGCAGCAGCCGCTCGTTCTCCGTCTCCCCACCCTCCATCCGCACCTCTGCATCGGCCCGCGCCACCAGGCTCGGAAAACGCTCTCCCCACTCCACCAGCACCAACGCATCAGGCTCCTCCAGAATCTCCGAAAGCCCCAGCGCCTCCAGCTCCGCCTCGCGTTCCAGCCGGTACAGATCCAGGTGAAACAGCCGCAGCGACCGGCCCTTGTACTCGTGCACCAGCGTGAACGTCGGACTCGACACCTCATCGGCCTCCGCGGCCCCGAGCGCCGTCGCGATTCCCTTCACCAGCGTCGTCTTTCCCGCTCCCAGGTCGCCGCGCAGAAGCACCAGCTTCGGCGGTCGCAGCAGCTCGGTCAGCAGTTCGCCCAGCGCCAGCGTTCCCCCCGCGCTGCGCGTCCGCAGGCGCTTCTCGCGCGTGAACTCAGGCATACGCCACCTCCTGCCGGCGCTTCCGTGCGGCCAGTCCCGCAATCCACGTGAACCCGTCCCTGTCCTGCACAGGCTCTCGAAACGCCCGCCACAGGTGCCGCACCGTATCGGTGGCCAGTACGGTGTGCTCGTTCTGCTCGGCCGTCGCAAAGTCGCCGGCCAGTCCATGCAGAAACACGGCCGCTTCCACCGCCTCCGTCACACTCTCCGAATACTGCGCCAGCATCCCCGCCACAATCCCCGTCAGAACGTCGCCGCTCCCGCCCTTCGACATCGCAGGATTGCCGGTCGTATTCACCGCCACCCGCCCATCCGGATGCGCAATCAATGTCCGCCATCCCTTCAGCACCAGCACCACCCCATGCTCCACCGCGAAGCCTCGCGCCAGCCCCACGCGATCCGCCTCCACCTCCTTCACCGTCGATCCCACCAGCCGCGCCATCTCGCCCGGATGCGGCGTCAGCACAATCGTTCTCGCCCTTCCCTTCGCATCCTTTTGCCCTGCCGCCCGCTTCAACAGTTCAGTGCGCCCCGCCATCGCATTCAGCGCATCCGCGTCGATCACCATCGGCAGCGACACGCGCTCCACAAACCCGCGCACAAACTCCGGCGTCGCCCCCTCCTGCCCCAGCCCCGGCCCAATCCCCACCACACTGACGCCCTTCAGCAGCCCCGTCAACAGCCCCGCCTCCAGCTGTTCCAGCGCCAGCCCCGTCTGCCCGCTCACCCCCGCCACACTCTCCTGCAACGGCGCACACATCAGCTCCGGCGCCACCCCTGCCACCATCGGCAGAATGTCCCGCGGCACAGCCGCCGTCGTCAGCCCGGCTCCCGCCCGCATCGCCGCCAGGCTAGTCATCGAAGGCGCTCCCGCCTTCCCAAAACTCCCGCCCACAATCAGCACATGCCCGAACCTGCCCTTGTTTCCATCCACCGCCCGCGGCCGCTCGGCGACCGCCTTCGACCCACCCGCCCACTGCAGCTCCGTAGCCGCCGGTAAAGCCTCCGCAGGCGTTCCGATCGCCGCCACCACCACCGGCCCAAAGCTCTTTCCGGGCGTCAGATGGCCAAACACATGCGCCAGCTTCGGTGCGGCAAAGGTCACCACCGCGTCCGCGCGGAACGCCTCGGCTCCACCCGCCAGCCCCATCGAGTCCGCATCCCATCCACTCGGCAGATCTATCGCCACCACCGGCGTCGCCAACTCCGCGACAACCTCCCGCGCCGCCACCGCCAGCCCACGCAGCGGCGGCTTGAATCCCGTGCCCACTACCGCATCCACAATCAGCCCCGCCCCGGCTATCGCCTCCCGACTCGTGCTCTCATCGCAGACCGGACGCAGCTCCAGCCCATCCACCCCACGCGCCGCCTCCCATGCCGCCGCGGCGTCACCCTTCAAATCCGATTCCACCCCCAGCAGCGCAACCCGCACCGTCCGCCCCGCCCGCGCCAGGTGCCTCGCCGCAACCAGCCCGTCGCCGCCGTTATTCCCTCGCCCGCACAGCACCACGATCGGCCCACCGCCGCCATGTTGTCGCAAGTGCCGCAGGCAGAACCTCGCCACAGCCGCGCCCGCGTTCTCCATCAGTTCACGGACAGAAATCCCTTGTTCAACCGATCGGTGGTCGGCCTCGCTCATCTGGGCGGCGGTAAGTATCTGCATCTCCGCCATTGTCCCTCAAGGCCACAACCAGATGCGAGCACCCGACCCGGGCATCCGGATACCGTCACCAGCCGCCAGCCACCACCAACACCAGCAGCGGAGATCGCCTCGAGCTCTCTCCCAGGCCTACCGTCCGCTCGGAGACAACGAAGCCTCCGTCGAGATAGGCGCCTTCGGCTGGAAGTAGTTGCGCTCATACATCGCGCGATAGAACGCTCCGGTCAACTCCGCGGCCTTCGGGCCAAACGTTGGCCGTCCGCCCTCCAGGAAGATCACCGTCACAATGCGTCCCGTCGGCGCATCTCCGTACGAAACAAACCAACCGAACCGCGTTCCGTTGTTCGAGCACGTGCCCGTCTTCCCAAACACCGGGAACTGCATAAAATTCTGGTGCAGCGACCGCGCCGTTCCGTTCGAGAAATCGACAGCCCCGCGCATCCCCGGAAGAATCTGCGGAATCACGTCCTCGATGTCCAGCAGCCGCTTTACCTTCGGCACAAACGTCGCAACCTCGTCCGGACTCCGCGGATGCTGCAGGTAATACAGCGTCCCTCCGTTCGCCACCGCGGAAACCAGCGCTCCCAGTTGCAGCGGGGTCATCGAGATGCTCTCCCCGAACGAGCACATCCGGCCTACCCCGCCCTTGGCCTGCGGCAGCTCGTTATCCGGATACACCCCCAGCTGCTCGCCCGGAATGTCATACCCCGCCAGCTCGCCCAGCCCAAACTCGTTCGCATAGTGCTTCACGCGCTCAAAGCCCATCGCGCGCCCCAGCACCTCAAAGTACAAATTCACCGACTTCGCCAGCGCATGCGTCAGGTCCAGCGAATAGTGGCCGCCTAGGTTCACCGGCGTATCCGCCTTGATCAGACCTTCCTTCAGCGCCGCCAGGGCCACCGACACCTTGATCGTCGAACACGGTTCCGCTCCCGCGCTCAGCGCCAGCTTCTGGTTCACCATCGCCAGAATGCGTCCGCTCGAAGGATCGATCGCCAGCACCGTGCCGTTCATGTTCCCCAGCGCCTCAACCGCCGCCGCGCGCACCACCGGGTCCTCGCCCATCGTCACATCGCCGGCAGTCATATTTTCCGCAAAACTGCTCGCCGTAAAGCGCTCATACGGCCGATACCGATACCGCAGACGTCCATGCCCGGCCGTCCGCCGCAGCCCCGCCGACCCGCGCCCACCCCGGCTCAAAGTCGATCCATGAAGCGCCGTCCGCGCCACAGCACGTCCGTGTCCGCGCGAAACAGTGTGATGACGCGCCGGGCTGGCAAACGCCATTCCCACACCCGCCAGCAGCGAAAGAATCACCCCTGTAGCCTTGTATCCCATATCCCTGCCCTGCACCTTAAGAGTAACTTCCCTGCCGTCTCCGCGTCCGCTCCCTGCCCGACCCTGGCGGCTGCGCCGCAGGAATCTCAGAATCTGGCGGCTGCGCCGCAAGAACTCCGGAATCTACCGGCTGCGCCGCAGAAATGCCGGAATATCGAGCTCATCCTCGTCTGACGAAGAGCTATTGTCCGCCGCGTACCCTGCGAAGCTGGGCACCCGTGCCTCCGGCCACGACGTCTTCTGGGCAGCCACAGACTCCAGCTCTCGCGAGCGGTCTCCCTCCGGTCCGCGCCGCACATCACCCGTCGGCTTGCGAAAGAAGTCGTCATCGAACACCGACGCCGGCACCGGAATCAGCTCCGGCTTCGGCTCCGGCGCGGACACCGGCACATAAGCTCCCGCACTGCGCTCCGCAGGCGTCTCCACCGGCGTAATCCTGAGCGGCTCAGCCCGGGGCGTCACCCGCAGCGGCTCTTCCGTCGGCGCAGCCTCCACCTGCGACGCCGCAGCCACCGGAGTTGGATCCGGCGCGAGCACCGGAACAGGCCCGGCCACAGCCGCCGGTGGAACCACCGAAACCGCAGGTGCCGGGGGGGCGGGCGGTGCTGCTGGCGCCGCAGCCGAAACCGGCCCCGCAGCCACAACCGATGCCTCTGCCCGGGGCTCCTCACGCGTCCCTCGTACCGGCATTCCCTCTTCGAGCTCCATTGACATCTCGCGCTCTGCCTGCGCCGCTTCACTCGCAAACACGCCCGGAACCGGCCGCGACGCAATCCGCGGAGGCGGTGCGTCCATTCCTCTCGCCGGCAGCGCCGCGCCCGCCAGCATACGCTCCCGCCGATGCGGCATCTCTTCCCGGAACCCCGTGGCGATCACCGTGATCTTCACGTCGTCGCCCATGTTCTCGTCCTGCACCGCGCCGAAGATGATGTTCGCGTCCTCGTGCGCCGCATTCTGAATAATGGTCGAAGCCTCGAACACCTCCGTCAGCTTCAGCCCGCTCGATCCCGTAATGTTGATCAGGATCCCGCGCGCTCCATCGATCGCTCCCGACTCCAGCAGCGGCGACGCCATCGCGGCCTGTGCCGCCTCCTTCGCCCGCTCCGGCCCGCTTCGCACCGCCGTTCCCATCACCGAGTAGCCCATCCCGGCCATCGTCGTCCGCACGTCCGCAAAGTCCCGGTTGATCACGCCCGGAATCGTAATAATGTCCGAAATTCCCTGCACGCCCTGCCGCAGCACATCGTCCGCAATCCGGAAGCTCTCAAAGAAGCCCGCATCCCGCGCCACTGCCAGCAGCTTCTCGTTCGGGATCACGATCAGCGTGTCCACCGACTCCAGCAGCTCCTGCATTCCGCGCTCGGCCTGCATCATCCGGCGTTTGCCCTCGAACGAAAACGGCCGTGTCACCACCGCCACCGTCAGCGCGCCCATCTCGCTCGCCAGCGACGCGATCACCGGCGCCGCTCCCGTGCCCGTTCCACCGCCCAGGCCGGCCGTTACAAACACCATGTCCGCGCCTTCCAGCGCCTCGATGATCTTGTCCGAATCCTCCAGCGCGGCCCGCCGGCCAATATCCGGATTCGCGCCCGCGCCCAGCCCGCTGGTCAGCTTCACGCCCAGCTGCAGCTTCACCGGCGCATGCGAGCTCTCCAGCGCCTGCACATCCGTGTTGGCGGCGATAAACTCCACGCCCTCCAGGTTCGCTGCGATCATCCGGTTGACTGCGTTGTTGCCGCCGCCTCCCACACCGATCACCTTGATGCGCGCATTCCGCTGCGCTTCATCGTGATACTGGATGCGAAGTGCATCCTCAGGCTGGTAAGACATACGGGGCCTCCTCAGGCGTGGGGGTTCGCCTCTTGTGATTTTGCATGACTGGTCGGGCAGCGCCCGCGTAAAGCGCGCCGCCTCGTATCTTCTTGTATTCGTGCATCGTCGTGGCGTCGACTTCCTGCGCCTTCGCCGGCCCTGCTTCCGCCCAGCTAGCGCCGCGTGTGGAAGACCACACCGATCCCGATACTTTGGATGCTGTGGCTGCTCGACCCAAAGATCTCTCCGGCGCCGAGCTCAATCGCCCGCAGGTCGACTCTGGGCAGCAGCGTGACATCTGCTCCCACAAACCCCTGCACCTGGGTAAAGTTCTGGTAGTTGATCGGCAGCTGTTCCGCCGCATTCGTCCGTGCCCATCCCGCCGAGACCTGCGCATACGGATGCAGCCATCGTAAGGGTGTGTTGACTCCGGCCCGCACCCCGCCCAGCACTGCATAGTGGCGGACTGCGTCGGTGCTGGAAGCATAGGTCGTCGCACTCTTGTTAGAGTTGAGGACGCTGCCCCGAAGGTCAACACCCAGCCGGAAGGGGCCGGCAGAACGAAAGTCGTAGTAGCCGCCAAACGTCCCGCCATACGGCCGGGCCACGCCCCCGCTGCTCGCGCACTGCCCCCGCGAATCCGTGCACGTAAATCCCGTCAGGCGTTCGCCTGTTACGGTGCCATACACCCCGATCTGCGCGTGAGCTGAAAGGGAAGCGAGAAAGAACAAGAGAACGGCGAGGCCAGGGACAGTCCTGCAACGAAGCATGGGTTCCATTCTACCCATCCCCGCGTGGTCGCTCCCGTTCATCCTCACCTAGAAGCTGCCCGCGAAGATCGACTTCAGCTTCTGCCGCAGCCCCTGCTCTTCACTCGCCTTCCGCACCTGCGTCCTGTGCGTGTACAGCAGCATCCCGATCGCCGACGCAAACTCCGGCCGCGCCAGCTCCGCCGGCATCCGGCTCAGCGGCACCGGATACCCGATCCGCGCCGGCACCCGCAGCAGACTCTCCGCATGATCCAGCAGCCCTGCCAGGTGCGCCCCGCCGCCCGTAAACACGCAGCCCGCGCCCATCGCCTCCAGCACACCGCCGGCGCGCAGGTTGTCGCGCAGCATCGTCAGCAGCTCCCGTGCCCTCGGCTCCAGAATCTCCGCCAGAAACCGCTGTCGCACCAGCCGCGCGGCTCCCCCACCCGTCGCCAGGTCTCCACCCACCTCAATCTCGTTCAGCTGCGGCACCGCCGTCACCACGCAGTTGCCGTACGTCCGCTTCAGCTGCTCAGCCTCTTCCACGCTCACATGCAGCCCCACTGCCAGATCGTTCGTAAAGTGGTCTCCACCCACCGGCAGCACCGCCGTATGCGCCACCGACCCCTCAAAGAACACCACCAGCTCCGTCGAGCTCGCCCCGATATCCGCCAGGCACACGCCCAGCTCGCGCTCGTCTGCCGACAGCACCGCCTCCGCCGACGCCAGCCCCTCGAACACCGTGTCCACCACCTCAAGCCCCGCCCGGTTCGCGCACGTGATAATGCTCTGCGCCGCCGACCCCGAGCACGTCGAAAGGTGCAGGCACACCTCCAGCCGGTTCCCCACCATCCCCACCGGATCGTGAATCCCCGGCTGATCGTCCAGGATGAACTGCTGCGGCAGCAGGTGCAGCACCTCGCGATCCGGCGCCAGCCCGATCGACCGCGCCCGGTCTATCGCCGACCGCACATCCTCCCTCGTAATCTCTTTCATGCGGCTGCCCATCGTAATGCCGCCCTGCGAGTTCATCCCCCGGATATGCGGTCCGCCGATCCCCACCACCGCTGTCTCGATCGGGCTCTTCGTCGCCCTCTCCGCCGTCAGCGCCGCATCGTTGATCGCCGCCGCCGCCGGTCCCAGGTCCGAGATCACGCCCTTGCGCATCCCGCGCGACACCTCCACCCCGTGCCCCCGATACCGCAGCACGCCATCCGCCAGCTCAGCCACCATCACGCAGCTCTTTGAGCTTCCGGCGTCCAGAACGGTGATCAGCGTGTCGCTCTTCGGATTCATCGCACTCCCGGTCGCGCAGCCGCATGCGCTGCCTTCTTCTTCTGCTCCGTGCGTCGTGCCGCGGCCTGCTCCGCAACGATTCTGCCATTCGGGCTCCGCCCTTTACCAGCGGATACCGCAGGCTTCGCCTTCGCATGTACCGTCCCTGGCGCATGGGCCGCCAACGGATGTCCCGCCCCGTGCACGGGCGCATGCGCCAACGGATGATTTACCGCCTTCGGCCTCTCCGGCGGCGCCGCCGCCTCAGCCGCGCCCGTCACAGCACCCGCAGCTGCCGGCGCCGGCCCAGACTCCGCCAGGGGCACCGCCGTCCCCGGCTGCATCTCCAGGACCACCTGCCGCTCGTATCTCATGTCCGCTGAAGCCAGCTTCGGATACTGCTGCTTCCACTCCGGCAGATGCTGCTGGAACTGGTGATACCGCTCCAGAAACTTCTCATCCCCAAAGTGCACCAGGATGTCGCTGCTTCCGCTCGCGACCACCGCCTTTACATCCTCCGGGCTCGAGACGTCCACCTCGCTCAGCGACCCCGTCAGCTTCTCCCCCGCCCCATCCAGCTCCCGCATAAATCGCTCATAGATCGCCATCCGCGCCGCCCGCGTCGACAGCGGATCGTTTGACGAAAGCCCCGTCAGCACCGGAAACGAATAGTGTGGATCCCCCGCCGCATTCGCCGGCATATCCAGCAGCACGCCGCTCGCGTCCACCAGCCCGATCCTCGTTCCCTGCCGCACAAACGCCACCGGCGTCCGCTCCGTGATCGCCACCCGTATCTTGCCCGGCAGCAGCCGCATCACCGTCGCATGCGCCACCCACGGCAGCCGTTCCAGGTCGTCCTTGCGCTCCGCCAGCGGCACCCGGAAGATGTTCCGCTCCAGGTCCGCCCCAAAGACGCTCAGCACCTGCCCGCGCGTCAGGTGTTCGTTCCCTGTGATCTGAATATCCGACGACGTCGTCACCACGAACCGGCCATCGTGCAGCAGCGCCTGCCGAGCTCCGGTCAGCCCCGCCCACACCGCCCCGCACGCCAGCAGCACACCGCCCGCGAACGCCGTCCGTCCCACCCACGTCTT
>DATLMQ010000091.1:0-2345 GCA_035537215.1 Acidobacteriaceae bacterium | reverse complement strand
AGGAGCTCCTGGACGGAGCGGTCGGTGACGGCGAGGCGCTCGGGCTGGACGAGGGTGCGGGTCTGCGCGGTGATGGCGTCGAGCTGGGGCTGGAGCGAATCGGGCACGGGATCAGTTTAAGCGATGGGCGGCGGGCGAGCTGGGGCCGAGGGATGCAGGGGCCGGTGCAGGGAGCGCGGTGGTAGGATGCGGCCGATGAGATTTTCCGGTGAGCGTCGACGGTTTGTGCGGCTGGGGATGATGGCCGCGGGTGCGGGTGCGGTGCTGCCGCGGGCAGGGGCGCGGGTGCTCGAAGGGGGAGCGGCGGATGCGGGGCGGGGCGGGGCTGCGGTGCGGCTGGGGATGTGCAGCTATACGTTTCGGAGCTTCGATCGGGCGAAGATGATCGGAAGTCTGAAGGAGCTTGGGGTGTCGACGGTGAACCTGAAGGATGTGAAGGATCACCTGCCGTCGAGCTCGGCCGCGGAGGAGGACGGAGCGCTGGCGGACTACAAGGCCGCGGGGATTACGCCGACGGCGGTGGGGACGATTTATTTTCCGAAGGATGAGGACGCGGACGTGCGAGCGAAGTTCGAGTATGCGAAGCGCGCGGGCGTGAAGGTGATCGTGGCCGGGGATCCGAAGCCGGAGGTGCTGCCGCGGATCGAGCGGTTTGTGAAGATGTACGACATACGGCTGGCGATCCATAATCACGGGCCGGAGGACAAGGTGTGGCCGTCGCCGCTGGATGTGCTGAAGGCGGTGAAGGGGATGGACGAGCGGATGGGCTGCTGCGTGGACGTGGGGCACACGATGCGCGCGGGCGTGGATCCGGTGGAGGCGATCAAGGCGGCGGGGCGGCGGCTGCACGATGTGCACATGAAGGACCTGGCGGAGCGGAAGGTGAAGGAGTCGCAGGTGGCGGTGGGGCGAGGGTTGATGCCGGTGCGGGCGATCTTCGAGGCGCTGGCGGCGATGAAGTATCCGGGCAATGTGGACCTGGAGTACGAGATTCACGGCGACGATCCGATGCCGGGTGTGATCGAGAGCATGGCGTATATGCGCGGTGTGATGGCGGGGATGGGCGGTCCGCGATAGGGCGCTGAGGTGTGAGGAGCGGAGGCGGAAAGAGCACGTCCACGGAGCGTGCGCGTCTAAACAACGAGACGCCAACGGACGTGAAGACGAACGGCGCTTCAGGCCATCGCCAAGCAGAGCTTGGGTGGGCGAGGTTGGTGCAGGCCGGAAAGTTGTACCCGAGGTGAATCGGGCCGAAGGGCGCGATTCGCTAAACTGGCCGTGCCGTTCCCCCCCGGCACAGCGAAAGCTTTGTGTGTGGTCTCCCCACCGGGGCGACAGTTCCAGACAACTTGCACTTTATGAGGCTTGCACTTGAAGACGAACGCGCGGAAGTCGAGCAGCTCCAAATCTGAAGTCCCGGGAACGATGGTGGAAGACGGCAGTGCGACGGCGACGGTGGTGGCATCGGCGAACGGGAGGGAGTTCGAGCTCGGGGTGCTGCTGAGCACGCTGGAACGGATGCGGGACGGAGACTTTTCGGCGCGGCTGCCGAACAGCTGGACGGGGCTGGAGGGCAAGGTCGCGGACACGTTCAACCAGATTGTGGCGGCCAACCAGCAGATGGCCGGAGAGCTGAAGCGGATTGGGCAGGTGGTGGGAAAGCAGGGCCGGACGCGGGAGCGGATGCGCTTTCAGGAGATTCGCGGATCGTGGGGGGAGATGGAGTCGTCGGTGAATACGCTGGCGGAAGATCTGCTGCGGCCGACGACGGAGGTGACGCGGGCGATCGCGGCGGTGGCGCGCGGCGACCTGACGGAGACGGTGCGGCTGGATGTGGATGGGCGGCCGCTGGAGGGAGAGTTTCTGCGGTCGGCGAACATCGTGAACACGATGATTCAGCAGCTGGGGGTGTTTACGAGCGAGGTGACGCGCGTGGCGCGCGAGGTGGGTACGGACGGCAAGCTGGGCGGGCAGGCGCAGGTGCCGGGCGTGGCGGGGACGTGGAAGGACCTGACGGATTCGGTGAACTCGATGGCCTCGAACCTGACGGGGCAGGTGAGGAACATCGCGGAGGTGGCGACGGCGGTGGCGTCGGGCGATCTTTCGCGCAAGATCACGGTGGATGTGCGGGGCGAGATTCTGCAGCTGAAGGAGGCCATCAACACGATGGTGGATCAGCTGCGGTCGTTTGCTTCGGAGGTGACGCGCGTGGCGCGCGAGGTGGGAACCGACGGCAAGCTGGGCGGGCAGGCGGTGGTGCCGGGCGTGGCGGGGACGTGGAAGGATCTGACGGATTCGGTGAATGCCATGGCCGGGAACCTGACGGCGCAGGTGAGAAATATCGC